>JAHEIA010000449.1 GCA_024639625.1 Chromatiales bacterium | reverse complement strand
TGCCCTGCTGCCACTTCCGATACAACATGCGATCGTAATAGATGCCTGCGGCAATGTTCCAACGCGGCTGTTCGAGGCTCGTAAAATGGGGATTCTTGGCCTTGATCTCGGCGTAGGTCGAGGGCAGGATCTGCATTATCCCCTTGGCGCCGGCGCTGCTCCTGGCCTTGGGATCCAACCCGGATTCCGCGATGCCCTGGGCCTTGAACCAGCGCCAATCGACCAAGGGGCCGAAATAGTGCTTGGCGTACTTCTTGAAATAGCTGTCGTAGGTGCCCGGCCAACGCTTGTGCTCGACACCGCCGGTTACCGCCGCTATTGCCAGCAGCGGGACGATGCAGAGCAATCCGAGCAGCAGCAGGGGCCGATAGTTGCGCATTCAGTTGAGTCCGAGACCGATCACCAATCCCAACGCGGTGCCGATCCCGATGAATATGCCCATGATCATGACGCCGACCGCCATATTCCCCTTGGCAAGCTCGTCCGGAATGCTGAAGTTGACGATGTGGCTGAATACCTTGCAACCTAGCCACATGAAGAAGAGGGTAAGCGCCCCACCGAAGATCGCGTAGACGAAGTTCAGAAAAATCGGATCCATGCTATCGGTCATGCATTGTTCCTCGATAAGATGCGGCGGTTACCGCCACGAAAAACCTCCCGCCTTAGAAACCCCGCGCCTCGCGGATTCGCTCGTAGGCCTGGCGAATCTCATGGCTCTTTCTCGCCGCGAGCTTCATCATTTCTTCGGGCAGCCCTTTCGCCACAAGTTTGTCTGGATGGTGCTGGCTGCGCAAGCGGCGGTAGGCGCGTTTTACCTCTGCGTCGCTGGCCGCGGGGGTAAGATTCAGCATCGCGTAGGCGTCCGTGAGGCTCGGCACCTGTCGCTCGGGCTCCTCGCCCCCGACCCCACCCGCATAGTGCGCTTGGGCGCGCATCCGCTGTTCGAGCAGACGGAATACCCCCTCAGGGACGCCGAGAACGCGACACACGTGGAGTAACAACCGCTGCTCGCTCGCCACCAGAGGGCCATCGGCGTAAGCGGCCTGCAGCTGAATCTCGAGGAACATCCAGATCAGGCTTTGGCGGCGGCTGCATTCGCGGCGAAACTGCTCCAAAACCTGATCCAGGGGATAATCCGGGTCCTTGCCTTCGCGAAACAAGCGGATGGCCGTCTTGCGCAATTCCGGCCCAAGATCCATTTGCTCCATCAAGGCTTCCGCGAGAGCGATTTCCCGCCGTGAAACCCGCCCGTCGACCTTGGACAGGTGCCCCATGACGGAGAAGGTGGCGGTGAAGAAGGCGGTCTGAACGCGTTCCCGATCGCCCGGAGCGAACTCGCCATTACCTCCCATGCCGGACAGGCCGGCATCGAAGTTGTGGCCGAGGGCAGCACCCAACACCGCTCCCAGCGGCCCCCCCAGCATATAGCCGAAAGCACCCCCGATCAGTTTGCCCCACCAACCCACGTCGTTACCCCATCAGGCTCGCTGCAAGCGCATTCACATCTATTTTCCGCGCAGATACAACTCATCGTCGAACGAGCCCACCCACTGCGGACGGCAGGCCACCAGGATGGTAATTATCCAACCATTCAACATTGCCTCCGGAAAGAACATCAGCGGGAAGAACGGCAGCAAAGTGGCGCCAAGCTCACCCCAGGAATAGGCTTCGCCAAACACCAGCAGACCCGTGGCGACATAACCGGACGCCAAGGCGACGAGGCCCGCGGTAAGAAATGCATTGACCAGTACGTAGACGAAAAAATGCTTCGGCAACAAGGACCGCACCAGGACTAACAGAACCTGGGTCAGCGTGACCGGCAACAGAATGACGGTACAGGCGCTGAGCACGAAATCCTGCCAGCCTGCAGCGCCATTGAGGGTTACTGCCAGCAAGGCCAGGCTGGACCCTATGACCCCCAGAGACCAACCAAACATCAATGTGAGGCTGGTAACCCCGAGAAAATGAAACTCCAGCCCGGGGGTAACCTCTACCCGCATGCTCCATAGCAGCGCCAGGAACACGCAGGCGCCGAGAAACACGTGCAACTGCTCGCCGCTGCGCAAGCGCACCCAAGGCACCCGGCGCAGAGCGTAAAACAAAGCCGCCGCGTAAAAGGCTGCCGCCCACCAACGCAGAGTTGCAGAAAACAGGTCGCCAGCAAGTTCCATCGGTGGCAAAAGATATGAGTAGGGCTGCAGAAAGAATCCCGATCGTCAGCTTCCCATGGTAGCACGGCAGATGGTTTTCCGGTGCCGGCAACGTGGTAGAGTTGGCTATCGGAAATCGTTCGGAAACCGCCATGGAGTACCGTAGACTCGGCCACAGCGACATCCAGATCAGCGCGCTCTGCCTCGGCACCATGACCTTCGGTGAGCAGAACTCGGAGGAAGAGGCGCACCAGCAGCTCGATCGGGCTCTCGCTGCCGGTATAAATTTTATCGATACCGCGGAGATCTATCCGGTACCGCCGAAAGCCGACACCCAGGGGCGCACCGAGGAGCAGCTCGGAAACTGGCTCGCCAGGCGCGGTTGCCGGGAACAGGTGATACTCGCCACCAAGGTCGCAGGGCCCGCTGATTGGCTGCCCTATCTGCGCGGAGGTCATCAGCGACTCGACCAAGCCAATATCCGTTCCGCCCTGGAAGGCAGCCTGAGACGCCTGCGGACCGATTACATCGATCTCTACCAAGTGCATTGGCCGGACCGCAAAACCAACTATTTCGGTGAACTGGGATATCAACATGCCGCTGACGATTCCAGCATTCCGCTCGAAGAGACCTTGCGCGTCCTGGAGGACCTCGTGCAAGAGGGCAAGGTACGCCAGATCGGCGTTTCCAACGAGACCCCCTGGGGAACCATGCGCTACCTGGCACTCGCGGAACAGCTTGGGCTTTCGCGCATCGTCAGCATCCAGAACCCCTACAATCTCCTCAACCGGAGCTTCGAGATCGGCCTCGCCGAGATCGCCGAGCGAGAGGCCTGCGGACTGCTCGCCTATTCCCCCCTGGCCTTCGGCGTGTTATCCGGCAAATATCTTGCCGGGAAGCGGCCCGCGGGGGCCCGATTGACCTTGTTCGAGCGATTCAGCCGTTACTCCAATCCACGGGGACAACAGGCTACGCATGCGTATGTGGAACTCGCCCACGCGCATGGCCTCAATCCAGCGCAGATGGCCTTGTCTTGGGTCATCGGCCGCAGCTTTGT
>JAHEIA010000448.1 GCA_024639625.1 Chromatiales bacterium | reverse complement strand
GGCGCGGCTGCGGGCGCAGGAGTTGTTGCAGCGGGCTCAGGAAGGGGAAGATTTCGCGGTGCTGGCCCGCGAGTACTCCGCGGACCCCGCCACTGGTCAGATCGGCGGCGATCTGGGATGGTTTAGCCGCGGCGCCATGACCAAGCCCTTCGAGGAAGCGGCGTTCGCGCTGGAAAGCAGCGGTGATCTGTCGCCGGTCGTCGAGACCGAGTTCGGTTTTCACATCATTCTGTTGGAGGAGCGGCGGGCGAGCGACCGAATCCCGTTCGAAGCGGTGAAGAACCAGCTCGTTCACGACCTGCAGAAAGAGTACATCGCCGAAAAGACCAAGGCCTGGCGCACAAAGATCACGGATCATCAGGCAGCCAACTCGAACCCCGAGGCGATCGAGGCGGCCTACCAGAAGGCGAGGCAAGTTCATTTGGGTGCCTTGGGAGAGGCCGCAGCGCCCTGATCCTGGCGGCGGGAAACCGTTCCTGCCTGCAAGGCTCGCGACGCTGCCCCGTTCGGCGTTGGGTTTTCCCGCTGTGGGCATCGTGTCACAGGCAACACGTTGCGGCTCCCTGTTCCGCTAAATCGTTCCCAGGATGAGAATCCCCAGGGCGTCCTATCGGGTTGAGGGAGATGCGGTGATCGCGTAGATTCGTGGCGTGGCTCCAACCGAGGTACACTGGACCGGCCGCCGGCGGCGCAACGCAGTGCCCGCGGCGGGAATTCGTGTTTGTTCGCTGCGACATTACTGTCGCCAACCGTTCGTTCTGCTTCGCGGGGAAGTTTTTCTTGCAGCAAGTTGGTGTGAGTCTATCAGCTGGGCAGGAGCCGACCGCCGGACCGAGTACAGGCCTGGTCGTGCTCGGCATGCACCGCAGCGGTACTTCGGCAATGAGCGGTCTGCTGGCCCTCCTCGGAGTCGATCTCGGGCGCGATCTGATGCAGGCCGCCGCCGACAATGTACGGGGCTTCTGGGAGCACGCGGAACTGGTCGAAATGAACGACCGGATGCTTCATGTCCTGGGCTCTAGCTGGCAGGATCTGTTGCTGGGTACCGACGGGTGGTGGCAGCGGCAGGAAGTGCAGGAGATTGTGCCCCTGATCCGGCAGATCTTGACCCAAGAGTTTGCGCGCAGCTCCGTCTGGGCGATCAAGGATCCCCGGCTTTGCCGTTTGTTGCCCGCGTGGCGTGAGTTGCTCGACGCGCACGCCGATCGTCTGTGCTTCGTCCACGTACTTCGGCAACCCGAGGAAGTCGCCCGCTCACTGCAACAGCGCAACAGCCTGAGCAGCGAGATTTCGTCGCTGCTGTGGCTGCAGCACGTACTGGACGCGGAGCGTGGAACCCGTGCCGATACCAGGGTCTTCGTCACCTACGATCAATTGTTGGCGGACTGGCGGGGGCTGGCCGACCGGTTGCGACTGCGCTTCGATCTCAGCTGGCCGAGCGATGCGGATCAGGCCGAGCAGGCAGTAAAGGCTTTTCTGAGCCCGGCACTGCGACACAATCGCGCTGCTGTCGCCAGCGCGACACCAGCGCCGGGCGGCGCGAGCCGCTGGGCCGGGATCGCGCACCAGGTCTACCAGACGCTCGCTTGCGCAGACCAACCCGACGCTGCGGCTCTTGCCGTGTTGGATGGGACCGCGACAGAGATCGAAATGCTGCTTTCCGGACCCAATCGACAGCTCTCGAGAGCCATGGACGAGCGCTGGAGCTACTGGCGTGATCACCAGCGCACCGAGGAGCTGCGCGAGCAGGAGCTGGCAAGCCTTGAACGATTGCGTCAGGAATACGACCTGATGCGTGAACAACAGCGGCAGCAGCAAACCCGCCGCGCCGAGTCCCAGCGCCAGGGGGAGCACTCAATGCGCGAGCGCGAGGCCGCGCTGACGCAGCAGGCCGCCGTCTTGGCGGCACGCGTCGCAGAATTGGCGCAGGAGCGGGAAGTGCAACGCCAACAACTCGTGGCGGCGCGGGAACTGTGGGCCGACACCGATCGGGCTTTGGCCGAGTGCCAGGCGCTGGTCGAAGAGCGCACCATCGCCCTGGGGCAAGAGCATGCCGAGCGAGGCGCCTGTGAGCAAAAGGTGCGGGAGCTCGGTGCTGCATTGCAGGACCTTCGCCGCAGTCGCGTTGGCCGTTTTCTGCTTGGCCGGCGTGCGCGGCGCTCCGCGAGCTGACATGAAACGGCCTTCGATCGACATCGTGATCCCGGTATACCGCGGGTTTGCGGAGACCCAAGCCTGCGTAGAAAGCGTGCTTTCTGCGCCGGTGCGGGCGCGCCACAACCTGATCGTAATCAACGACGCCACCCCGGAACGGGAACTCGCGGAATATCTCTCCCGGCTCGCCGCCGCGGGCGAGATCCAGCTGTTGGAGAACGAGCGCAACCGCGGATTCGCTGCCACCGCTAACCGCGGTATGGAGCGTCACCCGGAAAACGATGTGGTCCTGCTAAACAGCGATACCGTGGTGGCCAACGACTGGCTCGACCGTCTGATCGCCGCGGGCGAAGGCGGCCAGAAGATCGGGACCGTTACCCCCTTCTCCAACAATGCGTCGATCTGCAGTTATCCGATGATGCTGTCTGCAAACGCCATTCCGGCGGGTTGGACGGTCGCGGAATTGGATCGGCTATTCGCCGCGGCGAACGCCGGGATGAATCCCGAATTACCGGTCGGCGTCGGATTCTGCCTGTTCATAAAGCGCCAGTGCCTGGCTGAGATCGGGGGCTTCGACAGCGCGAATTTCGCCCCAGGATACGGCGAAGAGAACGAGTTCTGCATGCGTGCCCGACGCCACGGCTGGCGCCACGTTTTGGCTGGCGATACCTATGTTTACCACAAGGGGGCGGTTAGCTTCGGGGATCCCGAGTCCCTGCAGCGCGCGGCAACGCAGCGTTTACACGAACTGCATCCGGACTACACGCGCCTTGCCGGCGACTTCATCCTGCGCGACCCGTTGCGCCGGCTGCGCCTGGCGGTCGACGAGCAGCGAGCGGCGGTCTCCCACGAGGACGCACTCCGGGTGTTGGGCGAGCGCACGATCTACGAGGACACCCTCCAGGGCGAGCGGATGGCAGCGAGCCGAGAGGCGGCGAAGTTGGATGGCGCGCTGGAGACCTGTACCGGGGACCTCGAACGCATTGCAGCCGAAGTGCGGCGCAGCGCCGAGGAGAGTGCTTTGCTCCAGGGTCAATTGCAATCGGTGGTCGCCGAAC
>JAHEIA010000447.1 GCA_024639625.1 Chromatiales bacterium | reverse complement strand
AACCGGGCCGATCCTGTCTCTGCTCCTGGTGGTGGGGCTGTTGTCCTGTTCGCTTGTTTCTGCCACGAGCCCCGCTGGGGAACAGGAGGTTCGCATCGGCGTTCTGGCAAAGCGCGGAGCCGAAGTGGCGTCTTCCAAGTGGCAGCCCACGGCAGATTATTTGAGCGCCCGGATCCCGGGGCATCGATTTTCCATCGTTCCCTTGGGATTCGACGAGATCTACTCCTCGGCGGAGAAGGGGGACGTGGAGTTCGTGTTGGCGAATTCCGGATTCTACGTCGAACTCGAGGCCTTGCACGGGGCCTCCCCAATTGCAACCCTGCGCAATCGTTTAGGGAACAATGTGTCGTCCGTCTTCGGGGGAGTGGTGTTTACCCGGGCGGACCGGCAGGGGATCCACAGCCTAGAAGACGTCCGCGGCAAACGCTTTGCCGCAGTCGAGCAGACCTCGTTGGGCGGGTTCCGCATGGCCTGGGGGCTGTTAAAGGAACTCGGGATCGATCCGTTGGAGGATACCGATCTCTCCTTCGAAGGCACTCACGATGCGGTGGTATATGCGGTGGCGTCCGGTAGAGCGGACGTGGGCACCGTGCGCACGGATACCTTGGAGCGGATGGCGGAAGAGGGCAAGATCGAGCTGGCCGACTTTCGCGTGCTCCGGTCGTCGAGCCACAGTCCACAGGTTAGTGGTTTTCCTTATCTGGTCAGCACCTCTTTGTATCCCGAATGGCCCATGGCGAGTTTTCCCGATACGCCGGTACGACTCGCCCAAGAAGTTGCGGTAGCGCTGTTGCAGATGCCCAACGATGGAGCGGCGGCGGCCGCTTCGCGGACTGCAGGATGGGACATTCCGCGAAACTATCAACCGGTTCACGACCTATTCAAGTCGCTGGGTGTGGAACCCTACACCGAGTACGGGAAGGTCACCCTGGGAGCGGTCCTGCGCCAGTATTGGCGCTGGCTGGGAGCGGTCCTGATTTTGTTGATCGGACTCGTGCTGGGGATCGTTCGTGCGGTGCAGCTAAACCGTCGTCTGGCTGCGTCGCGCAGGGAACTGAGCAGCGCCCGCGATGACCTGGAACTCCGGGTGCAGGACCGCACCAGAGATCTGGAACAGGCAAACCGGTCTCTCGGGCAAGAGGTCGAAGAACGCAAAGAGACTCAGCAGCGTCTGGAAAGCCTGGGACGCTACCTGCGCCTGCTCCTGGACTGTGCGGGAGAGGGGATATTCGGTATCGATGCGGAAGGCAGGATTACCTTCGTAAATCCCCAGGCGCAGCGCCTCTTGGGATGCTCGGAACACCAACTCCTGGGCGATGGTATGCACGAACGCTCCCATCACTCTCGGGCGGACGGATCGCCTTATCCCATAGAGGAGTGCCCGATTCATTCGGTTATGTCTCTGCGCGAGGCCCACCGCGTAGATGATGAGGTCTTCTGGCGCAGTGACGGTACTTCGTTCCCTGTGGAGTATGTGAGTACCCCGGTGTTCGAGGAGGGTGAGCCTACCGGCGCCGTCGTCCTCTTCAAGGACACGACCGAGCAGCGGCTCTCCGAGCAGCGGTTGCGCCAGGTTGCCGCGGTATTCGACGCAACGGACGAGGGCATCCTCATCACCGATGCGGACAACCGCATCATCCAGGTCAACCATGCCTTCACCGAGCTTACAGAGTATGAACAGAGCGAAGTCGTGGGGCGCAATCCGAGTTTTCTGCGGTCGGGAAGACACGACGCTGAGTTCTACCAAGCCCTGTGGCAGTCATTGGAGGAACATGGCCATTGGAGCGGCGAGATATGGAATCGGCGCAAGTCGGGAAGCGTCTTTCCCGAATGGGTGAACATCAATGTCATCAAAGACGCGTCGGGCAGGGCTTCCAATTACATCGCCGTATTTACCGATATCAGCGCCTACAAGCGTTCGGAACAACGGTTGCAGTTTCTCGCCCAGCACGATCCACTGACGCAGTTGCCGAATCGCCTATTGTTTCACGACCGATTAGGGCATGCTCTGAAAACGGCGGAGCGTGGACAGCGGAAAACGGTCCTGATGTTTCTGGATCTCGATCGATTCAAACAGGTGAACGACCGCATCGGCCACCAAGCGGGCGACGTGCTATTGCAGAAGGTGGCGGAGCGTCTGCACCGCACGCTGCGCGACGAGGATACGGTGGCGCGCCTCGGCGGGGACGAATTCACGATTTTGATCGAAGACGTGCAGGACCTGAAGGATATCCGCTATGTTGCGGAAAAAATTCTCCGCGTGCTGCAAAAGCCCTACCGGTTGCAGGGCGAGAAGTTTCGGCTCAGCGCAAGCATCGGAATCAGCTCGTTTCCGCAGGACGGGAAAGATCCCGAGACGCTGCTCCGACTGGCGGATTCAGCCATGTATCAAGCGAAGGAATTAGGGAGGAACCGGTATTGTTTTGCCCAGGTACTCGGGGTTGAACAAGCGGCGAGTCGGATCCAATGAGATCGGCAGGTTCGCCAAGAAATATTTCGGATTTCGCTGACCTGAGTCAGTCTTCAGGCGTTGCGCAAATGCGGAATCGGCCCTAAAGGTAGGAATAGGCAGTTGCTTTCTTGAGGTGCGATGGTATGAAAATCGTCTGCGTCGTTTCGATCGGCGTTCTGCTAGGAGCACCGGCCGCGTGGTGCGTTGCTGAACAGAACAGCGCTATTATCGTCAATCTGGAGGAACCGAGCGCCGGAGACGTGAAGACCGGTGTTTCGAATCTGCGGGGTTGGGCGGTTTCCCCGGAACGGATCGTACGAGTTGAGTTCAGTTTGGATGGGGTATCTGTTTTCGATGTTCCGTTCGGCGGGCAGCGTCCCGATGTGTGCCGGGTCTATGACCCTGTCGGGTACCCGGGGGCCTGCGAGTCAGGATTTTCGATGGCATACAACTACGGCAACTTGAACGAGGGGGCACACGAGGCCGCAGTGCGTGTGTTCGATGTCAACGGCGACTGGAATTCCGCTACCAGGGCCTTTTCCGTCACGCGCTTCCCGAACCCCTTTATCCCGGATGCGGGACGCATCGATCTTGCCCGTTCCTTTCCCGCGCTGGTGAGCGCGAATCAGTTTATTCTCGGCTGTGTTTCGGTGGACGGGGCCTACTACGACGTGCAGCTGACCTGGGATACGAAGAAGCAGGACTGGAAATCCGAGATCATCGCCAACTCCGATCTGGATTGTCCGCCGCCGGAGGCGGTTC
>JAHEIA010000058.1 GCA_024639625.1 Chromatiales bacterium | reverse complement strand
GGGGTGGTCTGCTGGATAATGTCTTCAAGTTCGCCGGGCTCAGCGGGGAAACCCTGCTGTTTCGCAGTATCTTCGGCGACGATGCGCTGTTCGGCAGCATCGCGCGCATCTCGGTCTCCTTTGTTTTCATGTTCATCTTGTTCGGGGCGTTTCTGCTGCGCTCGGGGGCGGGAGATTTCGTCATCTCCATGGCCCGACTACTAGCCGGCCGGGTGCACGGTGGTCCCGGGCTGGTGGCAGTGGTCGCATCCGGGCTCACCGGCACGATCTCCGGATCCGCCATCGCCAACACTGTGTCCACCGGGGTTATCACCATTCCGCTGATGAAGCGCGCCGGGTTTCCCGCGCGCTTCGCCGCAGGCGTCGAATCGGCGGCCAGCACCGGCGGGCAGCTGATGCCGCCCATCATGGGTGCGGGCGCCTTCGTTATGGCGAGCTACACCCAGATACCCTATACCCACATCGTACTCGTGGCCTTCCTGCCGGCGCTCCTGTATTTCCTTTCGGTTGCCTTCTTCGTGCGCATAGAGGCCAAGCGACTCCACTTTACGATCGATGCCAACACCGCCGGGCAGAGCTTCGTCGAGATCATGCGGCAAGGCGGCGTGGTGTTTCTGTTACCGATCGGCGTGCTGATCGGCCTCCTGGTTTCCGGCTTTACACCGACCTATGCGGCCGGGGTCGCTATTCTGACGGTGATCGGGGCAAGTTGGCTGACGCCGCGCAAGATGGGACCCAAAGCGATCCTCGACGCCCTCGCGCAGGGCAGCCGCAACATGATAACCACCGGTCTACTGCTGGTCGCCGTGGGCCTGGTCGTCAACGTAATTGCCATGACGGGCGTCGGCAACACCCTGTCCCTGATGATCCAGCAATGGGCGGGCGGCAGCCTGCTACTGGCGCTGATACTAGTCGCGCTCGCATCCCTGGTGCTCGGCATGGGGTTGCCGGTCACCGCAGCCTACATCGTGCTTGCGACGCTCTCTGCACCGGCCCTGAACAATCTCATGGCGGAAGCAAAGGTCATCGAGTTGCTCGCCTCTGGCGCCCAACTCCCGGAAGCGGTCCATGCGATGGTAATGCTGGTAGTCCCGGATCAGTTGGCGTTCCTCGGCCAACCCATGTCCACGGAGCAGGCAGGCGGGATCATCGACGCCCTGCGCACCGCGGACCCGTCACTGGTAGCGAGCCTGTACGAACAGTTGCTCAGCCCCGCCCTGGTGCTTGGGATTCTGCTGTCCGCGCACATGATCATCTTCTGGCTGAGCCAGGACAGCAACGTCACGCCTCCTGTCTGCCTCACCGCGTTCGCGGCCGCGGCCATCGCCGGTACGCCCCAGATCCGAACTGGATTCACAGCCTGGAAACTGGCGAAGGGGCTCTACATCATGCCGGTTCTTTTTGCCTATACACCTCTTCTCTACGGCGACTGGCTATCGATCGGGCAGATCTTTTTTTTCACGCTGCTCGGCCTGTACGCCTTTGCCGCCGCTTTCCAGGGCCACCTCGAAACCGATCACGGCTGGCCGCTCCGGGTGCTTCTCGGCATGCTCGCGCTCGCCTTGCTATGGCCGGGCGCAGACGCTCTTCATTGGGGAGGCTTCAGCGTCTTCGTGACCCTCATCGTCTGGGATCGCAGACGCAGCCGTCACCCCCCGGCTGCGGATTACCTGAGCAGATAGGCATCGATGTCCTACCCGCGAATCCGCTCCTGTCATAGCGAAGCGATAGACAAGCTTTTTGCAAAGCGGAAGGTCGCCGGCAACTTCCGTTTGCTTGTCGCTGACTCGGTTCGTCCTGATAACCCGTAAAGGTCTGCCAGGTTCCTGAAGTGAACTGACTCGTACGCGGTTCACGCGTCCGAGATTGACTTCGCTACCCGGCGAACTCCTTTGCCTGCCTCACCCATTCTTCCCGCTGAATCCTTCCCTTGAATCTGAGATGCTCAGAGATTCTATCGATGTCCTCTTCATTCCAGTCCGCAATCTGGGAAAACTGGTGGATCCCCAAGCTACGTAGTTTCTTCTCCAGTACCTTTCCGATGCCGTTGATGCGGGTCAGCGGATCTTGCAGCTTGTCTGCCTTGGTAGCTTCTGCGCCTGTTTCCTTTTGCTTACGCGTTTTCGTCTTCGCGCTTTGAACGCTCTCTTCTATCGGTGAAGATGCAGAGGCCTTTTCAATTTTTGCGATCTTCTTTGCAAGTCGGCGGACTTCTTCAGAAAGCGAATCGAAGTCTTTCCTCCGCACATAATGTTTTCGAATGCTGGATTTTAGTTTCTGACCAAGCTTCCCTATTTTCATTTTATCGAACCCCACTTTTCTTATCGTAGATATCATCAGGCTCGAGAACCGAGTCGATAGCCACGAAGCATAGTCCAAAGGCTGGCGATCACCAACCCGTTGCTACACTCGCTGTCAGAAAATAGATTGGGAGATACCCATGCCAGTGTTCTTCACGCTGAACCAAATCTGCATGTGGCGAGATGTCTTACGAAAGATCGAAAGCGCAAAGGCTAGCGGCCAGCTTTGGCAGGACCAAACAATAGAATCCGCAGGCGGCATGGACAAGATATGTGGAACACAAGAGGTTGATGAGGCCGGACCCGGCGAAGTTCGGAGAGGCCGGCATGGACCGCCGCACCGTCGGGTAACCCACGCGCAGAACCATGCGCCCAGCTAACCGGGCACCGCTGAGCCCATCCCTGGCGGCGCAGCCGATCACGGCCCGCGGGTGGCTCGATCCGCCTCGGGTGCAGGGGGTTGAGCTGAGGAAGGGCATCGTATAGGGTCAGCGCATCTCAACCGAGCGGCGAACCGATTTCGCATTGGATCAAATGGATGAGCGAGGACAAGAAAAGCGTGGGGGTCGGTGCACTGAACCCGGTGATCGCGCAACAGCTGGCGCACCGGTCGGTGCGGGCGTTCCGCGATCGACCGATCGAACCGGAACTTCTGGAAACCCTGGTGCGTTGTGGCCAAGCCGCGGCGAGTTCCAGCTTCATCCAGGCCTATTCCGTGGTTCGCGTCCACCGCCCAGCGGTACGCAAGGCGATCGCGGAGGCGGCCGGGGGCCAGCCCTGGATCGAGCGAGCCGCCGAGTTCCTTGTTTTCTGCGCCGACTTGCGACGCGTCGACGCCGCCTGCCGCAGGTCTCAGCGGGGCCCGGTCGAAGGATACTCGGAGCACGGGGTGGCCGCCATTGTTGACGTCGCCCTGATGGCGCAGAACGTGTTGCTAGCCGCCGAATCCGTTGGTCTTGGGGGCGTGTTCATCGGCGGCATCCGCAACGAGATTCAGATCGTTGCGGACCTCTTGCAGCTGCCGCAGCTGGTGGTGCCGGTATTCGGCATGTGCCTCGGCTGGCCAGCGGACACACCCGACATCAAACCCCGCATGCCGTTACCCATGGTGTTGCACCAAGACGAATACCAGGATGCGCCGCAACACTTGGTCGCCCAGTACGATGCGGAGATGGCCGCTTACTATCGGTCGCGCTCAGCGACACAGAAGCTGAGCGACTGGAGTTCGGCCACCGCAACCGCCGTCCAGGGGAAAAAACGGGCCCACATGCTCGCGTTTCTACAGCAACAGGGTTTCTTCCGGCGCTAGCTTCGGGACGCTTGCCGCCTCGGGTGGTCAGCGTCGACGCCGTATCGGATCGCTACGCGCAAGCGGCCGGATTCGTGGCGCGTCAAGCGATCTTATCCCCCGTAGCCTCGAGGGTACCCTTCAGCTTCCCGCGCATGGCGTGCAAGGTGGGTTCGGTATAACCGTTTGGCACCTGGCGACCGCGAAAGATCAGCTCCTTCGCGGCAAGGAAGGGGATGCCGTCGTAGCTCGGGGCCATGCGCAGATAGTCGACGTCGCTCTCGTTTTGCCGGTCTACTACCACCGCCATACGCTGCAGGGTCTCCAGCACCTGCGCTTCGCTGACGATCCCGTGGTGCAGCCAGTTGGCGATGTGTTGACTCGAGATGCGCAGGGTCGCCCGGTCTTCCATCAGGCCGATGTCTTTGATGTCCGGCACCTTGGAGCAACCCACACCCTGGCCTACCCAACGGGCCACGTAGCCAAGGATCCCCTGACAGTTGTTGTCCAACTCCTCCTGGATCTCATCGGCGCTCCAGCGCGCGCCCTCCGCCACCGGGATGCTCAGGATCGCATCCAGGCTGGCCCGCTCGCGCGCCGCCAGATCCTCCTGGACGCGTGACACGTCCACCTGGTGGTAGTGCATGGCATGTAAGGTAGCAGCCGTGGGTGACGGCACCCAGGCCGTGTTGGCGCCCGCCTGCGGGTGCGCGATCTTGCTCTCCACCATGGCGGCCATCTCGTCCGGCATCGGCCACATTCCCTTGCCGATCTGGGCCTTGCCACGTAGACCACAGGCCAGGCCAATGTCCACGTTCCAGTCCTCGTAGGCCAGCATCCAGGGCTGCTGTTTCATGTCGGCCTTGCGCACCATGGGGCCCGCTTCCATGGAGGTGTGGATCTCGTCGCCCGTGCGGTCGAGAAAACCTGTGTTGATGAATATCACTCGTTCCCGGGCCGCGCGGATACACTCCTTTAGATTGACCGTCGTGCGCCGCTCCTCGTCCATGATGCCGATCTTGATAGTGTTGGGCTCCAGCCCCAGGGCAGCCTCAATCCGCCCGAACAGGGCAACGCTGAAGGCCACTTCTTGCGGCCCGTGCATCTTCGGCTTAACAATGTAGATGCTGCCGGTTCGGCTGTTGCTGCGGGCAGCGGGGCCCGCCAAGTCGTGCATGGCGATGAGCACAGTGACCATGCCGTCCAGGATACCCTCAGGGATCTCTTCACCGGCGGCGTCGAGAATCGCGTCGTTCGTCATCAAATGACCGACATTACGTACCAGTAGCAGACTGCGTCCCGGCAACGAGAGGGTAGCACCCCCTGGCGTCTGGTAGCTGCGGTCCGGGTTCAACCTGCGGATCACCTTGTCGCCGCCCTTGTCGAATTCGGCCTTCAGGTCCCCCTTCATCAGGCCCAGCCAATTGCGGTAGACGCCCACCTTATCCTCTGCGTCGACCGCCGCTACCGAATCCTCGCAGTCCTGGATCGTGGTTATCGCCGATTCCAGGATCACGTCTTTGAGTCCCGACTTCGCCTGCTGACCCACAGGATGACTACGGTCGATATGCAGTTCCAGGTGCAGACCATGGTTGCGCAGCAGCGCGACCGACAGATCACCCTCGCGCTCCACGAAGCCAACAAACTTCTCTCTTTCCCGGAGGCTCGTCTCCGAACCATCGCCCAGGGCGGCGACAAGCGTATCTTCGCGCAGCGAGTACGCGATGACGTCCCGGTGAGAACCCGCACGCAGAGGTACGGCCTGGTCGAGAAACCCCGCGGCATAAGCGATGACCCGGTCTCCGCGCCGGGGATTGTAGCGGACGCCGCGCTCGCATCCCGCATCCTCCGGGATCACGTCGGTTCCGTAGAGCGCGTCGTAAAGGCTGCCCCAACGGGCGTTGGCGGCATTCAGTGCGTAGCGCGCGTTGTTCACCGGCACCACTAGTTGGGGGCCGGCGATCGCGGCGATCTCCGGATCCACGTTGCGCGGATCGACCGCAAAGTCATCACCCTCGGGAACCAGGTAGCCGATTGCCGCAAGAAATCTCCGGTATTCCTGCGGATCGTGCGAGCGACCCCTGCGTTCCAAGTGCCAGGCATCGATGCGTGCCTGCAACTCATCGCGCCGGGCCAGCAGGAGCCGATTCTCCGGCGCCAGATCACGTACGATCTCCTCCAGAGCCTTCCAGAAGCCCTCTGCCTCGATACCTGTCCCAGGCAGGACTTCCTCGTTGATCAGTGCTAACAGCGACTCCGCAACTCGCAGTGCGCCCACGTCCACGCGCTTGGTCATCTTGTCCGGTCTCCCGCGTTAGGCCGTTTCGAGCAGTCTCGACGCACCTCCGACGCGTATAGTCGGCGCCGCCCACCGGTTTCGAAGAGGTGCCCTCCTCCCGTGTCGGCGGAGCTCCATCCAGCGTTGCCGAAATCTGCTCGCGCGACCATGGCTACAACAGCGCGAGAATGGTCTGCGCGTCGCTTACCACGAATTCACCGGGCTTCTCGACGTTCAGCAGCTTGACGACGCCATCGTCGACAACCATGGCGTACCGCTGGGAGCGCCAACCAAATCCGCGGGCCGTCATGTCTGCGGCCAAACCCGCGGCATGAGCAAAATCGCCATTGCCGTCGGCGACCATCAGGACCTTGTCGCCGACGCCTTGTTGCCTGCCCCAGGCATCCATCACGTAGACGTCGTTGACCGACAGGCACGCGATCACGCCAATCCCTTTGGCCCGAAAGGCGTCCGCCTGTTCCACGTACCCGGGTAGATGGCGCGCCGAGCAGGTCGGCGTGAACGCCCCGGGCAGGCCAAATAGAACCACCCGTTGGCCTGCGCATAGGTCCGCGCTGGACATCGTCCGCGGTCCGTCCTCGCCCATCGTCATCATGGTGATATTGGGGACCTTGTCCCCGATCTTCAGGGTCATGTCTTCGCTCTCCACACGACTTGCCGGCCGTTCCTCCCCAGCTCCGCCCAGAGGGGCGCTATGCTTCCCGAGCCGCAGCGTTTTCGCGCCAAGGGCGATCAAGGCGGCAAGTTGTCCTCTCCATCGGTCTGCGGCCACCTACTCTCTGCGTTCATCCAGCGAGATTGCAGCCGCCGCAAACACGATTTACCTTGGCGAGCCAAAATTCGTACGCCGGGTGACGAAATACGGATACGCCTCCGGTACAGTAGCAACTATAGAAGATATCCAGAAGTTGGGGGCACTCCTCCCAGCGCAAACGGAGGATCCAATCGATGACCGTTTCCGCACCCGCCACCCGAGTCGGTTTCATCGGGCTGGGGATCATGGGACAAAGCATGGCTGGTCATCTCCTCGCAGCCGGATTTCCGCTGCACCTGCACAACCGCAGCCCTGATAAGGCCGAAGGCTTGATTGCCCTGGGCGCGGCCTACCATCCCACACCCGCCGCGGTCGCCGCCAACGCCGACGTCATGATCACCATGCTCGGCTACCCGGCGGACGTGGAGCAGGTGTATTTCGCAGACAACGGGCTGATACCTGCCGCATCCTCGGGCAGCTACCTGATCGACATGACGACCTCGCAGCCAGCCCTCGCCGTGCGCATCGCCGACGCAGCAAAAGCGCGCGGACTGCATGCGCTCGACGCACCGGTGACCGGCGGCGACGTCGGGGCGCGGGAGGCTAGGCTCTCGGTCATGGTCGGCGGCGCCCCGGAGGCCTTCGACGCCGTGCTACCCCTGTTGCGGGTTGTGGGGGACAAGATCGTTCTGCACGGTCCTCCGGGATTCGGGCAACAGGCAAAGCTGTGCAACCAGATCGTGGTTGCGGGCACTATGCTCGGGATTTGCGAGGGTCTGGCCTATGCTCGAGAATCAGGGCTTGATGCGCAAAAGGTGCTCGCGTCCTTAGGCAGCGGCGCTGCCGCCAGCACGCTGTTGTCACGGCTCGGACCACGCATCGTGGCCGGCGACTACGCGCCCGGTTTCTACGTTCGCCATTTCATCAAGGACCTGGAGATCGCTCTGGCCGATGCGCACGCCAGTGGCCTCGAACTGCGGGCGCTGCGCGTTGCGCTGGACGCGTATCGCCGGCTGGCGTCCGACGGGGCCGAGGACCAGGGCACCCAGGCCCTGATCGAAGCATACCGCAAGGCCTGATCCTATCGGTAACCGGTGCGATTTCGGTCGGCTCTTGCCCAGCGGGTCGGCAAAGACCAGGGTATGCACCGGCCGCGATTGGACAGATCGAGCGCAGTTTGTGCAATTCGAGCCGATTGGCTATGGTTATATGGTTTGCGAGGCACTGAAGAGCCGTTGGCCGGAGAGCGAGAATCGCCGGCGGGCCTTACGGCGGGAAAGGACTGC
Source organism: Chromatiales bacterium (assembly GCA_024639625.1). Lineage (GTDB taxonomy): Bacteria > Pseudomonadota > Gammaproteobacteria > Chromatiales > Chromatiaceae > JAHEIA01. The sequence continues at coordinate 2,487 of JAHEIA010000058.1, read as the reverse complement.
TGGGTAGCGGGTGGATCGGCTCGATCCGCTCGAGTGGTCTGCCCAGGAGCTGATTTTCTTCCCGCCGCTCCCCCGGGGCGCCATCCGGACAACTAGCCTCGCACGATGAAGGCCAGTGGAGCGAAGTCAACCGATGCAAGAATCAAGGCCTGTCGTCCTGGTCACACGCAAGCTTCCCGACGCGGTGGAGGAGCGCCTGCGCCGGGAGTGCAGACCGCGGCTGAATCCGCAGGACCGAGTCTACACCACGGAAGAACTGATCGATCTGGCGCAAGGGGCGGACGCGATCCTCCCCTCCCATACCGAGCAGCTGAACGCCTCGGTTATCGGCAGCCTACCGGACAGCGTGCGCGCGATCTGCAGTTTCTCCGTAGGCTATGACCACATCGATCTGCAGGCCGCGCGGGAGCGCGGAATCGTGGTTACTAATACACCGGATGTGCTCAGCGATGCCACCGCGGAGATCGCCCTGCTGCTCATGCTGGGCGCCGCCCGGAGGGCCCACGAGGGGGCACAATTGATCCGGACCGCGACCTGGAGAGAATGGAGTCCAACCTACCAGCTCGGCATCCAGGTGACCGGTAAGCGACTGGGCATCGTCGGCATGGGACGCGTAGGCCAGGTCGTAGCAAAGCGAGCACGCGGCTTCGACATGGAGGTCCATTACCACAACCGAAGCCGCATCGCACCGGATCTCGAAGCGGGGGCGATCTACCACGCTACCCTGGAAGATCTGCTGCCGCACAGTGATTTCCTCTCCATCCACTGCCCGGCAACCCCGGACACACGGCACCTGCTGAATGCCGAGCGCATCGCATTGCTACCGGATGGGGCGGTCGTGGTCAACACCGCACGCGGCGCGGTGGTGGACGACGACGCCCTGATTCACGCCCTGATCTCCGGAAAGCTGTTCGCCGCCGGACTCGACGTATTCAACAACGAACCGAATATCCATCCCGGTTACCGTGAACTGCCAAACACCTTCTTGTTGCCCCATATCGGCAGCGCGACCCGCGAGACCCGCGACGCCATGGGGTTTCGCGCCCTGGATAATCTTTCTGCAATCTTCAGCGGACGCGAACCCCGCGATCGGTTGAACTGATGGACAAACCCCTTGGGAGCGGTCCACATAGGCCACTCGGGAACAACACCCCCAAACCGCTCCTATTGCGGGCATACCTAGGATGCGATTTTTGTGCAAGAGTTGAAGGTGCCTGAGGCACTCTCCATAGGGGACTGCCAACCCAGCATGAGACTGGACGTTGTCCCCAACGCTGCAACCCACAATCGTCCCACTGGAGGAGATTGACCATGAAGAAGAAGGAAATTGCCAAACCAACCACTACCAGCGCGGCCAGCGGCCGCCGCAAGTTCCTGCAGGCCGGCCTAGCGGCTGCCGGGGCCAGCGCCGTGGGATTCCCCATGATTTCCCGCGCAGCAAGCCCCCGGGTGCTGAAGATCCAGGGCGCCTGGGGCGGTGGCATCTTCAAGGAGTTCGCTGTTGACTACGTCCGCCGGGTCAACGAAATGTCCGGCGGTTCGCTGAAGCTCGACTACCTCGACGTGGGCGCCGTGGTGAAGACCCCGGAGATCCAGACCGCGGTATCCCGCGGCGTCATCGATGGTGCACACCTGGTTACCGCCTACTGGTACAGCAAGAACCCCTCAGCCTCGCTGTTCGGTACCGGCCCCTGTTGGGGCTGGCATGCGAATCAGCTGCTTGGCTGGTTCTACTACGGAGGCGGCAAGGAGCTCTACAACGAGCTGATGCGCGACGTCCTGAACCTGAACATCGTGGGCTTCCTGTCCGGCCCGATGCCGGCCCAGCCCCTCGGTTGGTTCCGCAAGGAGGTGAACGGGATCGATGACATGAAGGGTCTCAAGTACCGCACGGTAGGCCTGGCCGCAAATGTCATGCAGGAGTTGGGGCTGTCGGTGGTGCAGCTGCCGGGCGGCGAGATCCAGCCCGCGATGGAGCGGGGCTTGATCGATGCCGCCGAGTTCAACAACCCGACCTCAGACAAGGACTTCGGCATGCAGGACGTGGCCAAGCACTACTACCTGGCCAGCTACCACCAGTCTCAGGAGACGTTCGAGATCATCTTCAACAGCAAGATCTACGAGTCGCTGTCCGACGAGCACAAGGCGATTCTGAAATACGGATCGGAGGCCGCCTCGGCGGACATGTCCTGGAAGTACCAGGATCGCTATTCGCAGGACCTGATCAATCTGAAGAAAGAGTATGGAGTCAAGGTCCACCGCACCAGTGACGACATCATGGCGGCCCAGCTGATCGCCTGGGACGCGGTGATTGCGGAGTTCAGCGCCAATGACCCCTTCTTCGCCAAGGTGGTCGAGTCGCAAAAGGCCTGGGCCCAGCGGGTCGGCGCCTACGAGCTGGTGAACGCACCGAACTACCAAGGTGCGTACGAGCACTACTTCGGAAGTCCGGTCTAGGTCCCGGGGAACCTTTCGATTTGCCGTTCA
>JAHEIA010000446.1 GCA_024639625.1 Chromatiales bacterium | reverse complement strand
CCCTCCGGGCCGAGCTGCCCGATAAGATTCCCCTCGAGCGGGACAGCCTGACGATTTTCGAGGATCGCGAGGTACCGGAGATATTCTGGTACACCGACGAGTTCCGGTACTCCTATGCCGTCCAGGACGGACTGGCGCCCCTGGTGTTCATCATCGCAGGGACCGGTGGTTCCCATGCCGGGGATTCGACCCAGATGCTGGCCCGGGCCTTCTACCAGGCCGGGTTTCATATTGTCGCCCTCTCCTCCCCTACCTTCGAAAATTTTGTCGTTTCCGCCTCGGGCACTTCCATCCCCGGTCACGCCTTCGGGGATGCGGAGGATCTCTATCGGGCGATGGAGCGGATCTGGGGCGAGCTCCAATCGGACCTAGAGGTGACCAACTTTTACGTCACCGGCTACAGTCTCGGCGGTTTCAACGCCGCGTTTGTCACCTGGCTGGACGAGCAGAAGCAGGTGTTCAACTTTCGTAAGGCGCTGCTGATCAATCCGCCCTGGCGGCTCTACAGCTCGCTCTCGCTGCTCGATCGGATGATCGAAAACATCCCCGGCGGCGTGGATAATTTCCCCCGCTTCTTCCAGAAACTGGTGCGAGGTCTGACCGAGGTCTACAAGAAGGCCGACCGGGTCGACCTGGGTGAAGATGCCCTCTACGCCGCCTACGAGGCCCTGGACCTGAAAGACGAGGAGTTGGCGGCCCTGATTGGCGTGGTTTTTCGTATCGCCTCCTCCAACATGGTCTTCACCTCGGATGTGATGACCAATTACGGCTACATCAAACCGAAACACCTCCGCTTCACCAAGAACAGTTCGCTGGCACTGTACAATCAGGTGGGCGTTCGTCTCGGCTTTACCGATTACTTCCACGACTATTTCTACCCCTATTACAAGGCACAGGACTCCTCGGTTACGCGGGAGCAGTTGATCGAGCTGATGAGCCTCGCGACCATCGAAGAGTATCTCCGGGAAAACGACAAGATCGAGGTGATGCACAACCAGAACGACCTGATCCTGGCGCCGGGGGAGATCGAAAATTTCCGCCGGGTCTTTGGCGAGCGGGCGCAGATTTATCCGAAGGGCGGGCACCTGGGTAACATGGAGTACCGGGACAACATCGCCCACATGATCAGCGTCTTCAAGCAGTGAGCGGGATATCGACATGTTAATCCGAATAGACTTGTTGAGATCCGGCCTGATTGCGCTGATCGCTCTCCTGGGATTGGCGGGCTGCAGCACGGCGCCGATCGAGGTGGGCGAACCGGTTGCCCCGGAGTTTCCCGCAGACAAGGTGCTGCATGAGGATCTGGAGACCGTGGGGGACGTGATCTCCGATCCCCTCGAGGGCTTCAACCGTACCATCTTCCGCTTCAATTACCGCTTCGATAAGTACATCTTCCTGCCCGTGGTGAGTGCCTATCAGACGGTAACGCCGGATGTGGCGGAGAAGGGAATACATAATTTTTTTAACAACATCAGAGAAATCCCGACCCTGATCAACTCGGCGCTGCAGTTAAATGCAAAAAAGACCGCCGAAACGGGCGCCCGGATGATATGGAACACCACCCTGGGGCTGCTCGGTTTTATCGACGTGGCCAGCGGCATGGAAATCCCAAGGCACCAGGAGGACTTCGGTCAGACCCTGGGGTACTGGGGCGCGGGGACCGGACCCTTTCTGATGTTGCCGATCCTGGGCCCTTCCAATGTGCGGGATGGCATCGGCACCGGCGTGGACTGGTATGTGAGCGGCGTGATCTGGGATCGGGCGACCGATCTGGAGGCCTGGCAGGATTGGACCTTGACCGGTCTCAAGGCCATCGACGAGCGGGCGCATGTCTCCTTCCGCTATTTCGAGACCGGTTCACCTTTCGAGTATGAGTACATTCGCTGGCTGTTTACCGTTAAACGCCAGATGGACATAGAGCGATAGGGTCGAGAGCATGCGGAAAATATCAATGAGCGTATGGGCCTTTGTTGCCGCCTGGCTGGGGCTCTGGTGCTGCCATATCCCCCATGCCGCAGCGGCCCAGGAAGACCCGATCAAGGTCGGGGTAACGGTATCCCTCGCCGGGAAATACGAAAAGCCGGGTCGGGCCGAACTGGAGGGGCTGCAGATGTGGGCGGCTGACGTCAACGCCCGTGGTGCCCTATTAGGGCGCAAGGTAGAACTGATCTACCACGATGACCAGTCGGATGCCGAAAAAAGCGCGGAGTTGTATGAGCGGCTAATCACCCAGGACAAGGTGGATCTGCTGATTGGACCCTACTCCTCGGAACTGACCATGGTGGCGAGCAGCGTCGCCGAACGGCACCAGTTCCCCATGGTGGCGGCCGGCGCCGCCTCCAGCGCCATCTGGGAGCGGGGCTATAAGAACATTTTCCAGGTTGACGCCGGCGCCGGAATCTATATGGACCTGCCGCTGGGGTTTGCCAGGGAGCAGGGTCTGAGTCGCGTGGCATTGATCCACGCCGAATCCGAATTTCCCCGGGAGGTCGCGGCCGGGGCGCGCAGAGAGGCTGCGGCCCTGGGCATGAGCATTGTGTTCGATGAGGCGTACGCCGAGGGATCGACCGAATTCGAGGGTCTCATCCAGCGGATGCTGAAGACCGAGCCGGAGGTGGTGCTTGGCGGCACCTATCTGGGCGACTCGGTCGCCTTCGTGCGCCAGGCAAAGCGCGCGGGGTTGTCCCCGAAACTGATCGCGTTCACCGTCGGACCGGCCCTGCCCGAGTTTGGTGAGGCGCTGGGTGCGGATGCGGAAGGGGTGCTGGGGGCGGTGGCCTGGATGCGCGGCGGCAGCCTGCCTATGTCGCAGGATTTCTCCTATCGTTACAAAGAGAAGTTTGGGCATAACGCCGGGGCCCACGCCGTTTACGGGTATGCCGCGGGGCAGGTGCTGGAGGCAGGGGTACGACTGGCCGGCTCCCTCGACAAGGGCCTGATCAGGGAGGAACTTCGCGAACTTAAGTTTCGCTCGTTGCTTGGCCGCTATCAGGTGGACGAAAGGGGCATGCAGTTGGGCAAGTCGGTTTATCTGATGCAGTGGCAGGATGGGCGCCGGCGCCTGGTGTTGCCTGAAAGATACGCAAGGAACCCTGTTGAATACCCGTTCAAACCCTGGTCAGAGCGTTGAGTGGAGGCTGCGCGGCGCTAGTTGGGTGAGAGTCGGTTTCCCCTTTCGACATAGGTGCCGATAGCGATGGGTGCGGAGATCCAAGGTAAATGCTGG
>JAHEIA010000445.1 GCA_024639625.1 Chromatiales bacterium | reverse complement strand
CTTGCCGTTGCTGCAGGCTGTGCGCCCCCGGGCGGCGCTGGCGGAGTTTCGGCCGCAGCGATCGCAGTAGCCGTCGGTATCTGGGGTATGCCGAGTTCGGCCCGCGCCTGGTTGATTACCCCGGTGACCTGGCGCGCGTCGTCGCTTCCCGGCTGCAGCATCGGCAAGACCTTCTCCCAGTGTTCCAGGGCCTCGGCGAAGCGCCGCTGCTCGAACGCGGCGATACCGCTCAGCCAGAGCACGTTCGGGTCTTGCGGTGCAACGGCCAGGGCCTCGGCGATCAGTTCCGCCGGACGGCCGTTCAGTTGATTGTTGTTCTGGCTGCCCAGGGCCTGCGCGTAGGTCAATAGGACCTGCGGGTCCTGCGGGGCTTTCTGGTAGGCCATCTGATAGGCATCCAAGGCGTCCTGCGTGCGGCCGAGGGACCCGTAGCTGCGCCCCAGCATCAACCAGCCTTCCACATTGTCCGGATTCTGTTGCAGGCGCTCGGCGAGCCGCTCTACCAGGACTTCCATGGATGGCATGCCGGCGTGGTCGGTGGCCGGCGCCTGGGCACCCGGTGTCGGCGGCGGGCCCGCCGCCGCGAGCTTCGGGATAATCTCCTGGTTCCCCAGGTTTTGGTACAGGGCCAGCGCCAGAGTCGGCACGGCAATTGCCACGATCGCCACTGCCCAGCGCCCCGAGCGGGCGTTCCCCCCGGTGCCGGTATGTTCCGCCGAGATGTCGGTCAGCAGTTCTTTCTCCAGGTCATGCCGCGCGGCGTCGTATTGCGTCTGGTCGAGACTGCCATTGGCCAGATCGGTTTCCAGTTCGTTCAATTGTTGCTTGATCACAGCAAGGTTGAGCTGGTCCGCGTCCACTACTCTGGCGGGGGCGCGCAGCAGCAGCGGCAACACAAGAAACACCAGGGCCAGTACGATGAGCGCTGCGGCTATGCTCCAGAACAACATCATTTTTCTGCATCCTGTCGTTGCGGGATCCGGATATCCGTGTCCCGGTCGAGTAGTTCCCGGAGTCGCTGTTGCTCGCCGTCGGAAAGTGCAGTCTCCGGGGCGGTCTTTTTGCGCAGCAAGACGCGCAGCAGAACCAGGGCGGCTATCAACAGCAGGAGCAACGGGCCGAACCAGAGCGGATAGGTGGAAGGTTTCAGGGGCGGGCTGTAGAGCACGAAGTCGCCGTAGCGAGCGACCATGAAATCGATGATCTGGTCTTTCGTACTGCCGGCGAGCATCATCTCGTAGATCTCGCGGCGCAGGTCCTGGGCCAGGTCCGCATTCGAGCCGGCCAGGGATTCGTTCTGGCAGACCAGACAGCGCATCTCCTCGATCAGCTCGCGGAAGTCCTCTTCCTGCGCCGGATCGCTGAAGGTGTAGGAGGCGAGGGTGGATGCCCCCACCGCCGACAGGTGCAGAAGCAACAGCAGCGTAACCAGTCTCAGTAAGGTCTTCATCACCCCTCCGCCTTCAGCTCTTCTACCATGGGGAGGATCTTGCTCTCGAGCAGATCCGCGGACAGGGGGCCTGCGTGCTTGTAGCGAATGATCCCTTGCTTGTCGACGACGAAGGTCTCCGGAGCCCCATAGACGCCGAGATCGATGGCGGTTCTGCCCTCCTGATCGACCGCGGTGGCGACATAGGGATCACCGAGACGCGCCAGCCATTCCTCTGCGCCGGCCCAGTCGTCGCGCCAGTTGAGTCCATAGATGTCGACCACTTTGGCGCGGGCCAGTTGCACCAGCACCCGGTGTTCCGCGCGGCACGAGACGCACCAGGTGGCCCACACGTTGAGCAGGGACACCTTGCCGAGGAGGTCGCGGTTGCTGACCTTGGCGCCCGGCACCTGCAGGCGTGGGAGCTCGAAATCTGGGACGCTTTTGCCGATCAGCGGGGAGGGGATCTCCCGCGGATTCATGCTCAGGCCCTTGTACAGGAAGGCTGCCATACCAAGGAATATCGCCAGCGGAAGAAGATAGCGCAGTGAGCGTCGCATAAAGATTACCTGTGCTGCAAAGCGATCTTGCCGGTAGGCTCGCTGTCGACCGGCTCCTCGCGTCGGCGCCGAGCGACCCGGTAGCGGCGGTCACTAACCGACAGTAGTCCGCCGAGGGCCATGAATATCGCGCCGAGCCAGATCCAGCGCACATAGGGTTTGTAATACAGGCGCAGGCTCCAGTCGCCGCCGCCCAGGGGTTCGCCCAGGGATACATACAGATCCCGCGTCAGGCCGGGGTCGATGGATGCCTCCGTCATCGGCTTGGTCTGCACGAAATAGGTGCGCTTTTCCGGCTCGAGTGTCGCCACTTGTCGATCACCGTCGTAGACCAGGAAGCGTCCACGGAAGGCGTTATAGTTTGGTCCGCGGCTGCGCTGCACTCCTTCGAACAGAAAGCGGTAGCCGCCGAGTTCCGAACTGTCTCCCGGAGACATGCGGATATCGCGCTCGACGCCGAAGTTGGAGACCATTGTGGCGCCGACAATGAACATCGCGATCCCGATATGCGCCAGCCACATGCCGTAGTAGCTGCGCCCGGTTCCGGCGAGGTCCTTGCGCCACTCCCTCCATCCGCGCTTGTTCTTCAGCCGCTGGCGCAGGCTCACGATATGGTTGACCAGCAGCCAAACCGTCAGCGTTATACCCAGCGCCACCAACAGATTGCCGTTGGCGAACCACGGCAGCAGGGTAACGCCTCCCGCGAGAATGCTCAGCACTAAAGCGAGCCGCAGCTGGCGCAGGAAGGGGAGCACGTCATTGTGTTTCCAGCGCGCCAGTGGACCCATCCCCATGAACAGCGCGAGGAAGGGTGTGAGCATCAGAAACATCTTGTTGAACCAGGGAAAGCCGACCGAGATCTTGCCCCAACCCAGCGCATCGTAGATCAAGGGCGCCAGCGTACCGAGCAGGATCAGCGCGGCGAACAAAGACAGCAGCAGGTTGTTGCTGAGCAGGAAGCTCTCCCGGGACAGCAGATCGAACCGGCCACCGCTCGAGATATAGGGCGCGCGCCACGCGTAGAGCGCTAGCGAGCTGCCGATCACGATACAGAGGAATACCAGGATGAAGGCCCCGCGCGCCGGATCGGTGGCAAAGGCGTGCACCGAGGTCAAGACCCCCGAGCGAACCAGGAACGTGCCGAGCAGGCTGAGAGAGAAGGCGAACAAGGCCAGCAGTACAGTCCAGGTCTTGAATGCCCCGCGCTTTTCCGTGACGGCCAGCGAATGAATCAGCGC
>JAHEIA010000444.1 GCA_024639625.1 Chromatiales bacterium | reverse complement strand
TACTGTTCAATTGGAATACCCTGGGTGACGGCTGGCACTCGGCGCGATTGCTGGTAGACGGTGCGGAGTTGGAGTCGAGCGAGTTTCAGGTGGTCACCCTGGGCAGCGGATTTGTCCGCGGTCTGGAGGGCTCCTTCTTGCTCGAAGACTTCCCGTTTCCGGGCCGAGAGACAGAGATTCGATGGCAACAGAGTCTGCAGAACTTCGCCGTTTCGCGGGCTATCGTCGGCATAGGCGAAGAGTGCGGCAGCAATGACGATTGTCCTGACGGGGCCTATTGCGCAAAGATCCCGGGGGCCTGCCCGGCGTTGGGAGCCTGCACCGCCCGACCGGTGATCTGCCCGCTGGTCTATTCGCCAGTGTGTGGTTGCGACGGTCAAACCTACGGCAATGCGTGCGAGGCGGCCGCGGCCGCAACCAGCGTCGATCACACCGGCCCCTGCGTGCCCCAGGAATAGCAGCCGCTGCGCTGGCCGAAATCCCTACCTCTACCTCTGGTTCAAGCGCAGGCGGAGAGAAATTCCCGGACCGAGCGTTGCAGCGAGATCTCGCCGGACAGTACCGGGGTTCGGTAGCGGGCAGCCCAATGACGCATCATGAGTTCGGCGCGTCGCCATTCCTCGAACAGGATCCTGCCCAGCGGTCCGGTCTGCTCATGAAACCCTGAATCCCGAAAATCCCGTGCGCTTTGTGCTCGGTCGTATTCGAGTCGCACGACGCGTGCTTGCCACCGCCCGCGCAGCCACTCCAATTGACCGTAACTCGCTCTGGGATCGCCGTCGAAGGGCGATCCCACAGACCCCACATTGAGAATCTGGACCCCGCGAAACCAGCGTTGCATGGGTTTGTGGGTGTGGGCCGTTACGAAAAGGTCGACCCCGGAGAGCAGTTTCTCCGGCAATCGTTCGTCGGGCACTTTCCAGGAGATGCCATCGCGGTTTCCGGCGAGCGTGCCGTGGGTCACATGCACCCAGGAGTCGTTCGGTCCCTGCAGCGAGAGGTGATCGGGCCAGGGCTCGAGTGCCCGCAGGCGATCGCCGAGCTGGATGCGGGTCCAGTCGGCGAAGCGGCGCAGCTCCGCGTCGATGGCGGAACGCGGTGGCTCGCGTGCGCAGCGCAGAATGAAGTCTTCGTGGTTGCCGCGCAAGGCGATCCAGCCCGCCTCTTGCTGCAGCCGCGAGAACAGGTTCACGCATTGCAGACTGCTCGGCCCCCGATTCACCAGATCGCCGTTCATCAACACCAGATCCGGTGCCCACGCCTCGATGTGCGCTACCGCCGCCTGCATGGCGGGCAGATTACCTTGGACGTCGGAAAATACGGCGATTCTCATGGGCTTTGGCCTGTATCGTGACACCCTAGCCTTGGCACGCCCCGTAGGCGGATGCTGCGCCCAAGCGCCTCCACGCGATGTGCGCCGCCCTGGCGTTGCCTGACAAAAACATAGTGGCGGCACGACGGAGGAATTACAATTGACCCGCGAGCCGCTGCAGCCGCGGCCTGCTTTGCGACCTTTTCCACCGACGCAGCCTACGCGATGAAAAAGAACGACGACTCGGCCGACCCGGACCTTGATTCACCCCTGCAGCTGACCCTGACGCCGGACCTGATCATTCACGCATTGTTTCGCACCGCGAGCGCGGTTCACACCGGGTGGTCGAGCTGTGTCGAGGGTACTCTGGTGGTGACGGATCTGCTCGGTATGGACGAGAGCAGCGGGAATTATTGTCGCCTGGTGGAGCAGGAATTCGTCGAGGATGCCGAGGAAGATGTGGTCTGGCACGACTGGGCGGTTGAGATCCGCATCGGCGATGTCTTGACCGTTGGCCATTGGCAGCTGCAGGTCACCGCGTCTCCGCTGGAATGGGAGTGGTGTGCCCGGGAAGCCGAGATGGCTTTCGAGAAGGGTTGCGTCCTTTTCGGCAAGCGTGTGCGCCGCAGCATCGGCGTCGAAGAAGTGGATCCGAGGCCGCCGTCCGCGAAGCCGAAACACCACTGAGGGGGCGGCCGCGCTGATCGCTCCGCTGCGGCTCAGAAAGCCGCAGCCTCGATCTGCAGGTAGGCGAGGCTGATGTGTTTCCCCAATTCTTCCTGGTAACCGGTCCAGTCAGAAAACAGCTGCAGGCGCTGCTCCACCTGGTCTTTCATCTCAAAATCGCTCAGGCCCTGTTCGAACAATTCCGCTACGCTCTGGTACAGACCCGTCAGGTAGTCCCGGTAGCCTGCGATCACTTCGGAGCCTCCGCTCTGGCCGTGGCCGGGGACCACGATTTTCCGCTGCAGCGCGAGCGCAATGTCGAGGGCTTCGATATTGCCTTCGAAGTTGCCGTCGTCCATGCGTACGATGCGGCCGTTGTTGGCGTTGTCGCCGGTGAACAGCAGGTCTTCCCCGGGCACCTCGATCATGAGATCCGTTGCGGTGTGCGCCTGTCCGTTGTGGTGAAAGCGAAACTGCATGCCGCCTAGCGTGAGCTCGTCGCCGTTGTCCACGGGGTGTGTCGGTGCGGCGACCTGGGTTCCCTCGATGGCGTTCTCGGTTATCCCGTTGAGCATCTCCACCCAGCGTTCACCTGCCCCTTGGGTAACCTCAGCGATCATGCGCGGGTGGGCATAGATGGGCACATCCGGGTAGGCTCGGCGGATGGCATCGTTGCCGAGCCAATGGTCGCCGTGCACATGGGTGTTGAGTACCGCGATCACCGGCCGGTCCGTTTGCAGCCGGATCTGTTGCAACACCATCGCGCCGATCTGGACGCTGGACCCGGGGTCCACCACGACGACCCCGTCCGCGGTCTGCAGGAATGCGGGGTTGTTGATGAAGGCCCGGTTCTCGGCGCTCGGGTGCCCCATCGGGCCGTGGATGACCCAGGTGTTGGGAGCGACCTTCTGCGCTGGGACGGCGTCGATCGGCGGGGGAGGCGACGCTGTCGAGCGAGGAGCGGCCAACAGCAGCGATAGTGTGAGGGTGGTGATGCGCATGGATGTGTTCCTCCAAGCGGAAAGCGGTGGTGGAGCAGAGTGTAGACGAAACCCTGTGCCGGCGCTGCTATCGATGCCGCGTCAGGGGGGGCCGACCTGCTCGGCGGGACACCGCGGCGTATCGTCTCTTGAGGGCTGGCGGTGCGGCTTCCCTGAATTGTTCCGGGTTGGGATTGCCCGGATGCGCGAGTATTCTAGGCTAGTTGTTTAGTGGGGCGGAGAACCGTCGATCATGAGTGAACAGGGGAAGGAT
>JAHEIA010000057.1 GCA_024639625.1 Chromatiales bacterium | reverse complement strand
GGACCACACGCCGAACATCACCCGTTTTGCGTGGCCGGGATATTGTTTCCGCATGCTTACCAGAGCCATTCGATAGGAACAGCCCTCGGGCGGCAGGTAAAAATCCACGATCTCCGGAAACTGTTTTTGCAGCAGGGGAACAAAGACTTCGTTCAGGGCCACGCCGAGCACGGCGGGCTCGTCCGGTGGCCGACCGGTATAGGTGCTGTGATAGATCGGGTCCCGGCGATGGGTGATACGGTCGATGGTGAATACGGGGAACCGCTCCACCTCGTTGTAATAACCGGTGTGATCTCCGAAGGGGCCTTCCAGGGCGGTGTCGTCGGGATGGATGTGGCCCTCGAGGACGAACTCCGCCGATGCGGGCACCTGAAGATCGCTGCCCAGGCAGCGGACCAGCTCGGTCCGGCTGCCGCGCAGCAACCCGGCAAAGGCGTACTCGGAGAGGGTGTCGGGGATGGGTGTAACGGCGCTCAAGATGGTAGCAGGATCTGCGCCGAGCGCCACGGCCAGCGGAAAAGGCGCGCCGGGATGGGCCTGCCCCCAGGCGCGAAAGTCGAGGGCGCCGCCCCGCTGCGCCAGCCAGCGCATGATTACGCGGTTGCGGCCGATCACCTGCATGCGGTAGATCCCGAGGTTCTGTCGCGGCTTCTCCGGCCCGCGGGTGACCACCAGACCCCAGGTGATGAGCGGTCCGGCGTCGCCTGGCCAGCAGGTCTGGATCGGCATGCCCGTTAAATCCGCTGCCGCGTTTTCCTGAACCTCCTCCTGGCAGGCTGCCTGGCTTACTACTTTGGGCGCCATATCGAGAACCTTGCGAAATAGCGGCAGCTTTTCCCAGGCCTCGCGCATCCCCCGTGGTGGTTCCGGTTCCTTGAGTTGGGCCAGCAGACGGCCGACCTCGCGCAGAGCGCGTACGGAATCCTCTCCCATGCCGAGGGCGACTCTCTTCGGGGTGCCGAAAAGGTTACCCAGCACCGGGATGCGGTGGCCCTTGGGGTTTTCGAACAGCAGTGCGGGGCCGCCACCCTTCAGCGTGCGGTCACAGATCTCGGTCATCTCGAGGACTGGATCGACCTCCTCGCGCACGCGATGCAGTTCCCCGAGGCTCTCCAGACGAGCTAGAAAATCACGCAGGTCTCGGTATTTCATGGCACTTGATCTTGTAGCGAGTAAGTGGTCGTCGCTGGCCATAACGGCATTTACCGGCCGCCGCGCCGGTCCTGAAAAACCATGCCTCCGAGGAAGGCAACCAGGCAAGCGGACGTCAATCCGACCAGGCCCCAGAGCGGCGAGTATCCCATGGGCTGCGCCGGGCCGGCCTCTATCGAGACGACCCGTGGGTGGGAGCTGGCGATCGGTCCTTCCTCTGTGGTCGGTGCGCATTCGGCCGCTACGGCGGTTTGCGCACCCCCGGCGGCAACCGCCTCACCATGAGCTTCCAAGCGTGCTCTCAAGTCTCCGACCTCCTGGTGCAAACGACGCATCTTTGCCTGGGCTTGCAGAAGCAACACCTGAGCAGGCGTGTCTTCGGTAAGGTAAATCGATTCGACCCAGCCGGTTGTGTGGTCCGGCAAGCGGACTCGTACATAGCCGTCCTGTCGCTGCAGCTCGTCCATCGGGGTGCCGCTGGACAATAACTGGATCGGTTCGCTTGTCGGATCCGGTTTTGGATAGAGGCCTGCCAGGAGTTGGTCCGTGATATGCAGAGTACCCGCCGGGCAAGGCCGGGCGGCGAGCATGCCCAGGCCGAGCAGCAGCGGCACAATTGCGGGCCGCAGCACGTTCAGGAGACGATCCCGCTGTGCTTGAGCAGGGGGTCGACCGTTGGCTCGCGTCCGCGAAAACGCACGTAGAGTTCCATCGCATCCTCGGAGCCGCCTCGTTCGAGAATATTCTCGAGAAACGCGCGCCCGGTTGCCCGGTCGAAGACGCCGTTTTCCTCGAACAACGAGAAGGCGTCCGCCGACAATACCTCGGCCCATTTGTAGCTGTAATATCCGGCGGCATACCCGCCGGCGAAGATGTGCGAGAAGCTGTGTGGGAAACGGTTGAACTCGGGCGGGTGCACCACCGCAACCGCTGCTCGAACCTCCTGCAGGATGGGGTAGATCCTGCCGCGTTTTGCAGGATCATACTCGCTGTGGATGCGGAAATCGAAGAGCGCGAACTCGAGCTGGCGCACCATCTGCATGCCCGATTGGAAATCTTTGGCTGCCCGCATCTTTTGCAGCAAGGTGTCGGGAATCGGCGCCCCATCCTTGAAGTGCCCGGAGATCAACTGCAGCGCCTCCGGTTCCCAACACCAGTTTTCCATCAGTTGGCTGGGCAGTTCCACCGCGTCCCAGGCTACCCCGTTGATGCCGCCGACTGCAGGGAAGTCGATGCGTGTCAGCAGGTGGTGGAGGCCATGCCCAAACTCATGGAACAGGGTCTGCACCTCGTCATGTGTGAACAGCGCCGGCAGACCACCAATCGGCGGAGAAAAGTTGCAGGTCAGGTAGGCCACCGGAAGTTGATCGCAGTCTTCGGTGAACAAGCGATTGCTGTAGCTGTCCATCCAGGCCCCGCCGCGTTTTTGTCGGCGGGCGTACAGATCGAGGTAAAATTGACCGCGCATGGCCCCGCTATCGTCTCGGATCTCGAAGAAGCGGACGCTGGGGTCCCAGGCAGTAACGCCCGCGACCTCTGTGATGCGGATGCCGTAGAGGCGGTTGGCCACGGAGAACAGACCGCTGAGCACCCGATCCTCCGGGAAATACGGCTTCAGCTCCTCCTGTGTGACGTCGTATCGGTGCTGACGCAGCTTCTCGGAATAATATCCGATGTCCCAGGCCTGCAGATGCTGCACACCGTAGCGTGTGCGGGCGAACTCTTCCAGTTCCGCCAGTTCCTTGCGCGCTTGACCCCGCGAGCGGCGCGCGAGATCGTCGAGGAACCCGATCACCTCGTCGCAGGAACGAGCCATCTTGGTCGCGAGGGAGAGTTCCGCGTAGTTAGCGAACCCGAGCAGGGACGCCATCTCGTGGCGCAACGCCAGCACCCGCTCCATGATCGGCCCGTTGTCCCACTGGGCACCCAACGGAAACTGGTCAGAGGCGCGGGTCGCGTACGCCCGGTACATCTCGCGCCGCAGCTCCCGATTGTCCGCGTAACTCATGACCGGGATGTAACACGGAAGCTCCAAAGTCAGCAGCCAGTCTTGCTGGCCCCGTTCGCGGGCGTTTTGTTGCGCCAGATTGACGGCGGATTCCGGCAGGCCCGCTAGGTCGTCCCGTTGCGAGATGCTCTTGCTCCAGTCGTGGCTCGAATCCAGTAGATTTTCTTCGAACTGCGAGCCGAGTTGGGAAAGTTCCTGAGCGACCTCCTTGAAGCGCGACTTCTTCGCCGCGGGCAGATCGACACCCGCGAGGTGGAAGTCGCGCAGGGCATTTTCCAGCAATTTGCGCTGCACCGGACTCAGACCTCCGGCGTCCAGTACTCGCCGGTAGGCCTGAAACAGTTTCTCGTTGTGGCCCATCTCGGTGGCGTAGGCGCTGAGTTTCGGCAGGCAGGCATTGTAGGCGCTGCGCAGCGCTTCGCTGTTGACCACCGAGTTCATGTGACTGATCGGGGACCAGGTTCTTTGCAGGCGGTCTTCGAGCAGTTCCACCGGTTGCACCAGATTTTCCCAGGTCACGGGCTCGGATTGCTCGAGCAGCTCGGCGATGCGCTGGCGGTTCTCCGCCAGCAAGGTGTCGATCGCTGGTTCGACATGCTCGGGCTCGATTTGATCGAACGGCGGCAGACCGTTCATTTCCAGCAGTGGATTGGGCATCTTTTCGACGGGGCTTGGGGGCACGGCCAGCGACTCGCGGGTTGAGGGAGTAGATTAGGTATCCGGGTATTCTGACACGAAACAAACCCTCTCGACAGCGCTTACCCTTGCGGAAAGCTGGGAAATCGTGGCGCTGCGGGCCGCCCCCTGTGGGTTCGAAGGGCCAAGCCGGCCGGCGGAAAAGCGGGGACTCAATGGCTGTAGAAGAGGTCCTTCAGGTTGACGTCCCGGGTCTCTTGCTCGGTAAACTCCAGCAGTCGGGCGGGAGCGAAACGGAGCGCACGGGCGATGATCAGGTCGGGGAACTGCTCGATGCGGACGTTATGCTGATTCACGCTCTCGTTGTAGAACGACCTCTGGTCGGCAATGCTGCTTTCCAGACTCGAGATGCGCGATTGCAGATGCTGGAAGGTTTCGTTCGCCTTCAGCTCCGGGTAGGCTTCGGCGACCGCAAACAGGTTGCCCAACCCTAGCCGTAGCTCGCTTTCCGCAGCGCCGAGTGCCGCGACGTCGGCCTGCTCGCGGGCTTGGGCGACGGTCCCGCGCGCGCGCATGACCCGCTCCAGGGCCTCCTGCTCGTACTGCATATACTGCCGGCAGGCCTCGACCAATTTCGGCAGCTCGTCGTGGCGCTGCTTGAGCAGGACGTCGATATTGGCCCACGCCTTGCTCACCCCGTGCTTCAGGCGCACCAAATTGTTGTAGATCACGACCGCGTAGAGGGCGAGTGCGGCGAGCAGGCCAAGCGCGATCATGCTGCTGATTTCCATGGCGGGACTCCGCTAGACTGGTACCGTGGGGCAGTATATCACCGGGTTTCGACCTCAGAAGGATGACGCAATGAGCAACGTGCGCCGGTTTGGCGACCTGCAGCCGAGGATTGCATCGGACGCCTGGGTGGATCCCTCAGCGCTGGTGATTGGAGACGTCATGATCGAGGCGCAAGCCTCGATTTGGCCGCTGAGCGTTCTGCGGGGAGACGTTCAGTCGATCCGCGTCGGAGAGCGCAGCAATATTCAGGACGGCAGCGTCTTGCATGTCAGCCACGACAGCCATTATTGCCCTGGCGGTCGAGCCCTGCGGGTGGGTGCCGGGGTAACGGTTGGCCACAATGTCACGCTCCACGCCTGTAGCATCGGTGACGGTTGCCTGATCGGCATGGGGTCCGTGGTGCTCGACGGTGCGCGCCTGGATGCCCAGGTGATGCTCGGGGCGGGCAGCCTAGTGCCCGGCGGCAAACAGCTCGCGGGAGGCTATCTTTGGCTCGGCTCCCCGGTGCGCCGCGTCCGTCCGCTGACCCGTCGGGAACTCGAGTATCTCGCATATTCCGCCGCCCACTACGTAACCCTCGCCGAGCGGCATCGCGAAAGCGCTAGCTGACGATTGCGCAGGCGACCAGGTTGCAAGCGCCGACCGATTGGGTGCTCGAGAACGCGGCTCACTGGTCGGCGCGCGTTCAGACGGCCGCGCGTAGCGCCTGGAGTACCGGAGAGGTCTCGGGGCGCACACCCCGCCAGAGATAGAACGCCTCCGCAGCCTGCTCTACCAGCATGCCGAGCCCGTCCAGGGACCGGGCCGCGCCCTGCATCTGGCCCCATAGCACGAACGCCGTGGGCGTGTCGGCGTACATCAGGTCGTAGCACCAGCCCCCGGGCGCGAGCAGTCCATCGGGGATTGCGGGGACTTCTGCCCGCAACCCGGCAGCAGTTGCGTTGATGATCAGATCGAACTGCTTTCCCGCAAGCTGCTCCAAGCCCATGCCGTCGGGCTTTGCGCTTGCGTTACTGGTGGCCGCGAGCGCGATCGCTTTACTCGCCGTGCGGTTGGCGATCGTGAGCTGCACCGGCCGGCATTCCAGCAGCGGGTGCAGCACGCCCCGGGCGGCGCCCCCGGCGCCCAGCAGCAAGATGCGCAATCTGTGCAAATCGGCCCCGTGGTTGCTCTCCAGATCGCGCACTAGCCCAATGCCGTCCGTATTGTCCCCCCATAGCCTCCCCTGCTTCGATACGCCGATGGTGTTGACCGCCCGTGCGGACTCCGCTCGTGCACTGCGCGTATCCACCAGCTCCCAGGCGGCCTCCTTGAACGGCACCGTGACATTCATCCCGCACCCCCCGGCGGCCACGAAGTCCCGCACGTCGCGCGGGAAATCGGTGCCTAGAATGCGTCCGTAGTCCATGGATTGGCCGGTCTGGACGGCAAAGGCCCGGTGGATCTCCGGGGATCTGCTGTGTTCGATTGGGTTGCCGATCACGGCATAGCGGTCGGTCATGGGTGCGCAGGCTCCAGCAGCCAGCGGGCCGCCTGTTTGGCGAAATAGGTGAGGATCGCGTCGGCGCCCGCTCGCCTGATGCAGAGCAAGGACTCGAGAACTACCTCGCGCTCGTCCAGCCAGCCGTTGGCGGCAGCCGCCATCAGCATGCTGTACTCCCCGCTCACCTGGTAAACGAGCGTTGGGACCGCGAATCGTTCCTTGGCCCGGCGAACGATATCGAGATACGGCAGCCCGGGTTTCACCATCACCATGTCCGCGCCCTCGGCCAGGTCGAGGGCGATTTCGTGCAGCGCCTCATCCGAGTTGCCTGGGTCCATCTGGTAGCTGTACTTGTTTCCACTACCGAGGTTGGCGGCGGAGCCCACCGCATCGCGGAACGGGCCGTAGAAGGCGGAGGCGTATTTGGCAGCATAGGCCAGGATTCGCACATGGATGTGCCCGTCCTGCTCCAAAGCCTCGCGGATGGCGCCGATGCGGCCATCCATCATGTCCGATGGAGCCACCACATCGGCCCCGGCTGCGGCATGGGATACGGCCTGTTTGACCAGTACCTCCACGGTCTCGTCGTTCAGCACATATCCACTTTCATCGATTAGGCCGTCCTGGCCGTGCGTGGTAAAAGGGTCGAGCGCGACGTCGGTGATCACCCCAAGCCCGGGGACGCCGGCCTTCAGGGCGCGCACCGCCCGCTGCGCAAGACCTTCGGGGTTGTAGGCCTCGCGCCCGTCATCGGACTTGACTTCACGGGGGGGGACCGGGAACAGGGCGATGGCGGAAATGCCGAGCTCCTGCACCGAGCGCGCCTCTTCCAGCAACTGATCGATGCTCAGTCGCTCGACCCCGGGCATGGAGGCTACGGGTTCTCTTCGGCCCTCCCCTTCCAGGACAAACACCGGGTAGATCAGATCGGCAGGTCTGAGCTCATTCTCGCGCATCAGTCGACGCGAGAACGTGTCACGCCGCATGCGGCGCATGCGGGTTGCTGGAAAACGACGGAACCCCTGTTCGCTACTGGACATGCGCTGCTCTCTCCTGCCTGGGTGTGCGGTTTTGGGCCGAGCGGTCGCGAGCCCTTTCTACGACCACCCGGGGAATTCGGCTCAGTGTAGCCTCTTGCCTCGAAAAGAGGCAAAGGTGACTGCTGCCGAACGCAGATCGAGGCAGGCCGAGCGGGTGTGCTCTGGTAACATGGAACGACGAACCCGATTGATGGAGCGCGGCCCCGGTCCGCGGAAATCCGCCATGCACAGGACATCACCCCATATCTTCGACGTCGACGAACACGCGTTCCAGCGTAAGGTTCTCGACGCCTCTCGCGAACGCCCAGTTCTTGTGGACTTCTGGGCCGAGTGGTGCGCACCTTGCCTCTCCCTGGCACCGCATCTGGAGCGGGTCATCGACGACTACGCCGGTGCCGTCGTCCTGGCGAAGGTGGAGGTCGACGAAAACATGCGCTTGGCCGGCCACTATCGCTTGCGCGGGTTTCCGACCGTCATCCTATTCTTTCATGGAGAGGAACTGGGGCGCTTCTCCGGTTCTCGGGCCAGCCACTGGATCCGCGACTGGATCGAGGATCACGCAAGGCCACTGCTGGATAGTGGGGTGCAGCTTCCCAACCGCCCGGGTTAGTCGGCTCGCGGTCTGCGGTGGTGCCAGTTTTACGTTGGTTGCGCCACCCGGCCTTGTCTCAGGATTCGGAACACCAATCCCGCGGCGTGAGGAAGATCTGGTATAGACGCTCCTCGGGCGATCCCGGGGCGGGCTGCCAGTCGTAGCGCCAGATCACCGCCGGCGGCAGCGACATCAGGATCGATTCGGTCCGTCCTCCGGACTGCAGCCCGAACAGGGTGCCGCGGTCGTATACCAGGTTGAACTCCACGTAGCGCCCGCGCCGGTAGCGTTGAAACTGGATCTCCCGCTCGCCGTAGTCCGTCTCCTTGCGCCGCTGCACGATCGGCAGATAGGCCGGTACGTAGTGGTCACCAACGCTGCGCAGGAAGCGGAAGCAACGGTCGAATCCCCCTTCATTCAGGTCGTCGAAGAACAAACCACCGATGCCCCTGGGTTCGGCGCGGTGCCGCAGAAAAAAATATTCGTCGCACCACTGCTTGTACTTCTGATAGACCCCGTCGCCAAACGGGACGCAGGCCTCGCGCGCCACCGCGTGCCAGTGTCTAGCGTCCTCCTCAAAACCGTAGTAAGGGGTCAAGTCGAAACCGCCCCCAAACCACCAGACCGGGTCTGCCGCCGGTTTTTCGGCGACGAAAAAACGCACGTTGGCGTGGGAGGTGGGCACATAGGGGTTACGCGGATGAATGACCAAGGAAACCCCCATGGCCTGATAGCGGCGACCGCGAAGTTCCGGCCGCTGGGCGGTGGCCGAGGCGGGCAGATCATCGCCGTAGACCCGCGAAAAATTGATGCCGGCCTTTTCGAACACGCTACCGCCTTCGAGGACTCGGGTCTTCCCTCCGCCACCAAGCGGGCGTTGCCAGACATCTTCCCGAAAACCGGCGTCCGGCTCCTCTGGTTGCAGCGCGTCGCAGATGCGCTCCTGCAGCTCCAGCAGGTAATTGTTGACGGCTTCGATGTCGGGGTGATCGCTGTTCATCGGATTCCTCCGGCTCTGCCTGGGTGGCTGCACCGCATCGCCTTTAGACTCTTACGCAGGCGCCGCTTCGGGCGTCACGGATTGGCGTCGGGCGGGGCAGGCCCCCGACCCGCCCCGGCACTATACAGTCGATTGCTTGATGGAAGTAGCGGCGCACGTGAAGCGCATCCCTGGCGGGCGCTCGGCCGCCGGGGTTGGCGCTGGTGGAGACCAGGGCCGAGCGGCAGGTTTGGCACATCGCGCGAGCCACGGGGTGCGCAGTTACGCGTACCGCTAGCGTCGGGTGATTGCCGCAGAGCCAGCGAGGGGTGCCGGGGTTGGCGGGCAGCAGCCAGGTGGCGGGCCCCGGCCAAGTGTCGAGCGCACGCTGTAACGCCGGCCGGGCCAGCGCGCCGAGAAAGGGTGCAAGCTGCTCGAATTCGGCGCCTATCAGAATCAGCCCCTTCTCCGGAGCGCGCATCTTCAGCTCCAGGAGTCGATCCACCGCCTGCGCGTTCCATGGGTCGCAGCCGAGTCCAAAAACCGCTTCCGTGGGATAGGCGAGCAGGCCCCCGGAGCGAAACACTTGGCGCACACGACGCAGCCACCAGGGTTGTGGGGCTAGGATCCTGGGCGCGGACAAACTCTTGCGCTCAGCCGTTGAGTTGATCCTGCAGCTGCGCGTCTTTTGCTGTCACGCCGCGTGCGTTCATCTCCCGCTCTTCGCGGATGCGCTGCGCGAGCGCGGAGTCGCCGAGCGCTAAGATCTGGCCCGCGAGGTAGGCCGCGTTCTTGGCCCCAGCTTTGCCGATCGCCACGCAGGCCACCGGAATGCCGCCGGGCATCTGGACCGTTGACAGGAGCGAGTCAATGCCCTGCAGGGGGCCGGCGTCGAGCGGAATGCCGATTACCGGCTTCATGGTTAGGCCGGCGACGGTGCCCGCAAGGTGCGCCGCCAGCCCTGCGGCGGCGATGAATACGGCGCAACCCCGAGCGTCGGCCTGCTGGACG
Organism: Chromatiales bacterium; assembly: GCA_024639625.1. GTDB lineage: Bacteria > Pseudomonadota > Gammaproteobacteria > Chromatiales > Chromatiaceae > JAHEIA01. Next base: position 744 of record JAHEIA010000057.1, on the reverse strand, counting down.
TAGGCGTGGGTCGCGTCAGGGGTGCGGTGCGCGGACGTGATCTTTACCTCAAAAGGGATCTCCAGGGAGCGCAGAACATCGATCGTCGCCTGCATTACCGGCAGATCGGAGTCGGAACCCATTAGGACGGAAACGAAAGGGTTGTTCATGGTGGGTCGTATACCTCGAAATTGCTGCTCGAACGGGATGCTGGTGTCGTTTGCCGGGGGGCAGGTGTGCCGATAGCGGCGTCGGTCAGGCGGCGTTAGGGTCCGCGCAGGTCTCGCTGAAAGAACACTCTTTCTGCGGGCAGACCTTTTCTGTTCCTCGGCGCTTGGTATTCTTCAATGTCAGTATGGGCCACCCGCACTGCGGACAAGGCTCCTGCAGCGGTTCGTTCCACACCGCATAGTCGCATGCGGGGTAGGTGGAGCAGGAAAAGAATACCTTGCCGCGGCGCGATTTACGCCTCAGAAGGGTACCCTGGTTACACTGCGGACAGCCAACGCCGGTTTCCGCCGGCTGTTCGAGCGGTTCAATGTGGGTGCATTCCGGATAGCTCGAACAGCCGATGAACTTACCGTAGCGCCCGTTCTTGATTAGTAGCGGGGAATCGCACTTCGGGCACTTTCGGCCCTCCACGACTTCCGGTTCTTCGGCCGCCTTCTTCTCCGCATTCAGATCCCGTGTATAGCTGCAATCGGGGTAATTGGTGCATCCGACGAAGCGCCCGTGGCGCCCGAGTCGGATCGACAGCGGAGCCCC
>JAHEIA010000443.1 GCA_024639625.1 Chromatiales bacterium | reverse complement strand
GCAGCCTGCAGCGGCGCGGCGAAAGGCCCGACCGATTGCGCATAAAGGTATACCGGTCTGCGCACCAAAACACCGAAGAAGAAGCTGAGCAGAGTGCTCAGCAGGACGACGTTGCCTTTCGTTTTCGACCGGGTGTAGAGATAACCTCCACCCGCGGCGACGACGATATCGGTCTCCGTGTACATTCGCAGCAGACCGCGCAGCGAGCGAGGCACGGGTAGGTCGGTCTTTGTATAACGGTAACCCAGGGCCCACAACAGGCTCAACGGCAGGAGCACGAGGAGAAAATAGAGCTGTTGCAGGTGCGGGTTGGAAGAAATCGTCCGCTTCAGCGAATGAAACGAAGGCCCCACCGTACAGTCATAGCGTCCGCTATCGTTCGGGAAATCGGCGGACGAGATCGTAATCCGTGCGCTGCGGAAAACGCTGTTGCCGCGGAGATCCTCCAGCATGCCCTCCAGTATGCCCGCGTCACCCTTGTTGCGGGCGCTGTAGGCATTGGTGATTAGGACCTTCACGCCGACAATTGCCAATCATGCTGAGGAATGAAGATCGCTGGCGATCACCAACCGCGGACGATATCGAGGCCAGCGTGCGCAAACTTGCGAACGTACTCTTCATGCACCCCGTAATAGTGAACAAACTGCTCCTTCTTATCGAGCGCGCGCAAGAAGTCGGATGGCCGCACGTGCTGTTTTCGGGATTCCGCCTCGATCAGAGCCTCCAATTCCGCTGTGCTCTCTCCGCGGCGGCGCATGCTAGCGAGCAAGGCGGGCAAATAGCCTCCCGGTCCCAGCTTGACTTCGGTGGACGTAAACACGCCCGCTGCCTGCACGCTCTCGACCTGCGTGTCGATGTCCACCCTGCAGTTGGGAAAGACCCAGGTATCTTCGTAGGGCAAAGCAAGGAGATAGAGCGCTGCGATATAGGAAAAATAGGTATCGATATTGTCCGTGTACGCGGGCCGACGATCGGTGGTCGGTGTGGTAATCGGGTTCCAGGTCGGCATCCCGATGATCAGCGGATTGTCGGCCGCGATAGGATACCGATCTCGCAGACAACGCGCGTGATCGATGGTGGCGAGGATCTCAAAATTCAAGTTCTTATTGAGCCCCAGGATGGCTCCGATCGCTACCTCCAGTCCCGCATCCAGTGCACGTTCTTGGGCATGAAGCCGGAAGGAATACCCATCGCCGTGCGAATCGACGCGCCAGCGCTCGCCGATCCCGTGCGCCTTCGGACCCCGTACCACGTGGCGTTGGTAGCAATCGCGATCGTAGGTCTCCTGCCAAACGATCATGGAGTCCGCTCCCGCCTCACGCAGGGTCGCATACTGTCGTGCGGTCAACGCCATGGTACAGAAGCAGATCTTGACCGGCTGACCCATCTCCTGGGAGAGACGGCGTATGGAACGAATCAGCGAGGGCAGAATATCTCTTACGAATCGAACATCGTCACCACCGACGAGCTCGATGTAATGGATGCCCTTTTCGATCAAATAACGGATCTGAGCGAGCACCAGGGCCTCGGAGATGCGGATCCGCTCCATGTCGCGGTTCGACGAGCGCCAGCCGCAGAATTGGCAGTCGGAGGCACAATAGTTCGAGACCTCGACCGGCGCCATCGGGATGATCTTGCTACCAAAGATCTCGCGCCGCAGTTCCGACGACGCGCCGATCACACAGTCCTTGATGCGGGGAAAATCGGCCGATCCTATGCCATTGATCAGGGTATTGATTTCCTCGAACGACAAGGTCTCGCCCGCAGAACGGCTGAGCAACCGCTCCACATCGTTCAGCGACGGTGGCATCCGGTAGCGGCTGATCTGCGCCAAGCGCTTATGGGAAAACTCTAACGTCATAAAATAAACTCCCTCGCGAGGCGGTACGCGAGGGGGACACGATAGCAAACCGTGTCCGCCGGCTCGCAAACCTTCCCCAGGCGCGAATCCTCAGCCTCCGGCGTCCTGTAAACAGCCTCTATCGCGCCACAGAAACCGCGGTCCCGGGTGCGGGAGAGGAATCGTCAGGCTCCACGGAAACCCGGGAAACCACCGATCGCAGCTTCTGGTACGGATCGCGGCGCAGCTCCGCAACAGGATGCACCCGGATCTGCATCCCCTCCCCAACGACCGCGCGCAAATCCCGCAATACCCTCTGTTCGATCGAATGCTGCCACAACCCGGAATGCACAATCTCGACCAGGATGCTGTCTGTGTTCTCTTGGGTCAGACGCCAGGAGGAAACGCCGAGGATTTCGTCGAGAACGCGAAAAAATGGATGCGGGGAGAGCTTTTTCCCAGACGGCAGTACGACATAATCACCGCTTCTTCCGTTGATTCTGGCCATCAGGGGAAATGGTCGCCCGCAGCCCGGCTTCACGGGCGAAGGCACGGCCCGGTCCCCCTGGGCATAGCGAATAAACGGCATGGTGTAATTGTGCAAGTTAGTGATCACTACATCCCCTTCTTCCCCCTCGGCGACCGGCTGCCCGGCGCGCAAAAACTCGACGACCGAGGTATCCGTGCTCAAATGGTACTCCTTACAAACCGGACACTGCCATGCGATTGCCGCCCCCGCTTCCTCCGACGCATAAATATCGACGACCTTCGATTGGAAAACCATAGCCAACAATTCGCGCCCCGAATCGTCTAGGAAACCCGAGGTGTTGGCGATGAGGGGAATCCGCACGTCGCTACGCCCTTTTTTCTGCACACTTTCCGCAAACAGCTTCAGCGTTAAAGCGTAGCCCTGCAGGAGATGCGGCCGCCAGTGATCGACTTCCCGGATCCAGTCCTCGGGGGCGTCCTCCACGGACAAGACCCGGTGTCGAAACACCCCTGCGCTCTGGTACCAGGAACGCGGCCTCCTGCGACCAGGCCGGAACGCAAAAGACATTACCCGGTGCCGGGGCCTGAGTCCCCAGGCGAGATAAACCCTGAGGAAAGAAGGGTTCACAAAGGAGCGATCGGCACGGTCCCCGAGGATCGTCAGCGGTTCACCCGTGGCACCGCTGGTGCGCGAGGCATGGCAGCGAGACAGGTCACGCCCCGCCGCCGTGATCTCACGGAGCGGCCTTCCCTGCAAGTCCTGCTTGGTGGTGACCGGGATCAGGCTTAGATCGCCGACGCCTCGGATGTCCCGCGGTGACAACCGGGCGGCATCGAACAGTTCACGATAGTACACAACCTTGCGGTACGCGTGATCGATCAAGCGCCTGACTCTGCGATCTCGGCGCATGGCAAGCGCTTCGGGCGTCCCCCA
>JAHEIA010000056.1 GCA_024639625.1 Chromatiales bacterium | reverse complement strand
CCCGACCTGATTCTGATCCCCATCGGCGGTCATTTCGTCATGGATCCCAAGGACGCGGCCTATGCGACCCGAGAGTATCTCAAACCGCGCTACGCCATACCCATGCATTACGCCACCTTCCCTGTTCTCAAGGGCACGCCCAGCGCTTATATCGAGGCGCTGGGCGAAACACCGACCAGGGTAATGCAGCTCGATCCGGGCGACAGGGTGACGTTCTGAGTTCAGGGGTCCTGGTTGCGACCGGGCCGGACGCTCAGGCGACCGGTCCTCCCCGACGCCGTGGCCCGATTGGTGTTGTCTTGCGGTAGATCAAACATCGACTCCAGGCTCCGCTTATACTGTGTCTGCCCCGGTCGGAACGGGCAGACATCGGACGGGGTCCGCCCAATGCCCCGTGAAACGGGCTACGGCATTCGGGTGACGGAATGAGCACAAGCGGCAGAGCTCCCTGGCGTTTCTCCGGTATCAATCCGGGCAACGCAGAATACATCGACCAACTCTACGCGGCCTTCAAAGAGGCGCCAACCAATGTGGCGCCGGAGTGGCGCCATTATTTCTACGGTTTCGAACATGGGGCGGGAAACCCGGCGCCGCACTTGCGGCCCGTTCTTCCGGATCCTCATACAGGCGCCGAGCGTCTGATGACCGCCTACCGCATGCTCGGCCACACGGTAGCCGATCTCGATCCGCTGCGGCTCCAGGAGCGCCGGTCGCGCGCTGAACTCACCCCGGAATACTACGGGTTGGACGAACAGGCCCTGCAACACCCGATGTCCGTGGTGTCGATAGATTCGGTCAGCCCGCGACCAGCGCGCGAGATTCTGCAGATCCTCGATCGGGTGTACTGCGGCACGCTGGCCTCCGAGCACATGCACCTTGCGGACTCGGGTGAGCGCCGCTGGATCGAGCAGCGGCTGGAATCTACGCACGGCGACTGGGCGGCCCAGCACCTGCCGCGCGTGCGCAAGGAGATCTTACGGGACTTGACGGCCGCCGAAGGATTGGAGCGGTTTCTACACCGGCGCTACGTGGGTCAAAAACGGTTTTCGCTGGAGGGCGGTGATTCGTTGATCCCGTTGTTGGATGAGGTGGTGCAGCGCGGCGGCAGGCACGGCGTTACGGATATCGTGCTCGGCATGGCGCATCGCGGGCGCCTGAACGTTCTGGTCAACCTGCTGGGAAAGGCCCCGGAGGAGTTGTTCTCGGAATTCGAGGGGCGAGGGCAGGTCGATCCGCGCGCCGGTTCCGGAGACGTGAAATACCATCAGGGTTTCTACTCCGATATTCAGACCCCGGGTGGCCCTGTACACCTGTCACTCGCGTTCAATCCCTCTCATCTCGAGATCGTCGCACCGGTGGTGGAAGGTGGCTGCCGGGCTCGTCAGGATCGCTATGGAGGGCGTGCCCGGGATCGGGTACTTCCGGTGCTGGTGCATGGCGACGCGGCGTTCATCGGTCAAGGGGTCGTGAGCGAGACACTCAATCTCTCCAATCTGCCGGCGTACCGCACCGGCGGCACCATCCATGTGGTGCTCAATAACCAGATCGGATTTACCACCAGTCGGCCGCAGGAGGCGCGCTCGACCTTGTATTGCACCGACATGGCAAAACTGATTCAGGCACCCGTATTCCATGTCAACGGCGACGACCCGGACGCCGTAGTATTCGTCACCCAGCTAGCGGTGGATTACCGTCGCACCTACCAGAAAGACGTGGTCATCGACTTGGTTTGCTATCGGCGTCAGGGGCATAACGAGGCCGACGAGCCCATGATGACTCAGCCTCGCATGTACCGCCGCATCCGCGAATTGGAAACCACCTGCGCGCTGTATGCCAACCGCCTGATCGGCGAGGGCGTGATCATGGAGCGGGAGGCTGCCGCCATGGCCGAGGAGTACCGGGCTTCGTTGGAGGCAGGCCAGGTGGTGGTCCGGGAATTCCTGCAAGGGTCACGCAGCGGCTATGAGGCCCATTGGGAACGTTACCTGAAGGCGCAGCCGGACGAAGCCGTCGAGACCAAGGTGCCGTTGGAGACACTGACCGGATTGGGTGACCGGGTGCTCCGAGTACCCGAGGGATTCGTCCTGCACCGCGGAGTCCGCAGGGTGTTCGAAGGGCGCAGAGCGATGCTCAGCGGCGAGTTGCCGCTGGATTGGGGCATGGCGGAGGCACTGGCCTACGCGAGCCTGCTGCGGGAGGGGTATCCGATTCGTCTGTCCGGGCAGGATTCGGCGCGCGGAACCTTCGCCCACCGGCATGCCGTGTTGCATCATCAGGAAGCGAGCCAGAGCTATACTCCTCTGGAAAATCTGTTCCAGGGCCAGCCTCGATTCGAGGTAATCAATTCCCCGCTCTCGGAATTGGCGGCGCTTGCCTTCGAGTATGGTTACGCCACGTCGAGCCCGGGCACCCTGGTTATCTGGGAGGCGCAGTTTGGTGACTTCGGCAACTGCGCTCAGGTGGTGATCGATCAGTTTATCTCCAGCGGGTACCTGAAATGGGGTCGCCTGTGCCAGCTTACGATGTTCTTGCCCCATGGGTTCGAAGGCCAGGGATCGGAGCACTCTTCCGCGCGCCTGGAACGCTTTCTCCAGCTGTGCGCCGAACTCAACATGCGGGTCTGGGCACCGACCACGCCGGCCCAGTTCTTCCATTTGCTCCGTGACCAGATCAAGCGTGCGTTCCGACGCCCTTTGATCGTTATGACGCCGAAAAGTTTATTGCGCCACCCGCTCTCCAAGTCGAATATGGCGGCCTTCACGCAGGGGGCGCTTGCCGTTGTCCACCAAGAACGGGACGCACTCGATCGCACAGCGGTGCGGCGGGTCGTTTTGTGCTCGGGGAAGGTGTTCTTCGACCTCTACACCGCGAGGCGGCAACGCGATATTGCCGATATCGCGATCGTGCGGGTAGAACAGCTATACCCCTTTCCGCGGCGCCGTCTAGGCGAAGTACTTGATCAGTACACCAATTGCGGCGAGATCGTCTGGTGCCAGGAGGAGCCGCGTAACCAGGGGGCCTGGTACCAGATTCAGCATCATCTGCGGGTGCTGAAACACGGCGGACAGTCACTCGGGTATGCGGGGCGTCCACCGTCGGCCTCACCGGCCTGTGGCTATGCGGCCCTGCACTTTGCGCAACAACAGGCATTGATCGACGCGGCCTTGGCACAGCATACCGTCGACGATCCCGGCGAGCGTCTGGATGACAGGGACATTCATTGTCCCGGATGAGCAGGGGCGTTGCCCCAGGGCGAATCCCGACGCGCTATGCCGATTCGAGAAAGAACGTCCGGGGTGGCCTTACCCGAAACCAGGGTGGGATTTCCAGTACGCCTGGTTTGTTGCTGGACCCCGGGGCTTCCTTCCCGCTGCTCGGCTCTCCTGCCGATGATCGGACCCTGCCTCTGGGCAGGGTCCGCGCTACCCGGACGCTTCCCTCCGGTGGCCCAACCTACTGAGGAACGACGTTCACTGCGCTGGGACCTTTCGGGCCGTTTTCGACTTCGAACGTAACCTGTTGGCCTTCCGCCAGCGACTTGAAGCCGCTGCCCTGGATGGCGCTGAAATGAACGAAAACGTCCTTGCTGCCATCCGACGGAGAGATAAAGCCAAAGCCTTTGCTCTCGTTGAACCACTTTACGGTACCTGTAGCCATTACGGTTTCCTCTGCATATCTGTTGTGTATGGATCGAGATTGTATTGCTGTGCGCATGCGGTCTAATGAGCGTTAACGGAAGGGACGGCTGTTTTCACAGACGAGGAACTACCGGAACAACTACAAGATCGAACCCCTGCGCGGTACGTCGGAAAGACTATAGTAAAAAAAAACGCCGCGCTAGGGTAGTGGTCCGCTCGCTCCCGGCGTTAGAGGCCCTGAGTGATCGTCCCGGTAACCCTTAGCAGCGGCCATCGCCTGGGCGGCTCGCCACCGCGGATGCGGGGCAGTCCGCGCTCGGTTCGCGAGACGGCAGGAGCAGGCGAATGGTATCCGGCTCTCGGATCCGTCCAGGTCTTCCCTGATATGATTCGGGCGCGGTCGCGCAAAAGCGATGTCGGTACGATGGGGTTGTTGCTCCGGGAGGCGGCGGGGCGCAGCGGCGAGAAGGGTGCTGCTTGCGTGGCAAAACAGGCCGGCGAAAGGACATGGGTACTGCTTGGCGCATAGCGCAGGCAGAGGGCAAGCGGGCGCCAGGGCCGAGTCTGGCTGGGAATCGGAAAACCCGATGGGGACAATCTACTGCCGGGGAGCGCGCCAATGGGGCGATTCCTTAGGCACGGCAAGCTTATGAAGCCCGAGGTTTCTTGCACCCGAACCATGGGGGCTGTATCGCCGACCAGCGCTGCTCGGGCAACGTTAGGAGCCGCGGTGCTGCTGCTATCTGCCTGTGCCCACCAGCCGTGTGCCCCCGTGCCTCCCGACTGTCAGGAATTCGAGGCGGAAATCGCCCGGCTGAACCAGCGGTTGAGCGAGAAAGACCGCGTGATCGAGCGGTTGCGACAACAAAAGAATCTGCAGGCGCGCAAGCTGGACGATACGACGGAGGAGGTGGTCCGCGCCGAGACCAAGTTTCGCGCCTTGGCGACCGAGGCGGATGCCGTTGCGCAGCAAGCGGAAGTCGAGGTCGCCCTGCATACACGCTTACGGGTGCTCGGCGACGCCTCGTTGCACCCCGAGGTGATTCACGCCCAGCGTCTGCTCGCACGCAGTTCGGAGTCGTTCAGGGAGCGGGATTACAGCTCCGCCGTCGGTCTGGCGAGCCAGGCCAACCGAATTCTCGAGGCCGCTCGAACTGCGACCGGGCGAGAGCATCCCGCCTCGATTGCGTTACTGGAGACCGCATTCGACGCTCCGGTTGCTCTACGGGTTCGGGTCCGTGGGAACCTGCGCCGCGCGCCCGGTCGGCGGGCTCGGTTGCTGGCCGTACTGGAGGCGGAGGCTCTCGTGCAGGGGCTCGCCTACCGGGGAGACTGGGTCCAGGTGCGAACCGACGCGGGGCAGACCGGCTGGGCGTCGACATCCATTTTGCAAACCCGCTGACGGGTGTGCTGGCACGGTACTTTGCTGCGCTACGTGTGGCCGCCTGCGGCCGCACTCATGCCGGTTGCGGGTCGCCGGTGGCGAAACGGACCTGATTGCGGCCACCGCGTTTCGCATCGTAGAGGGCCCGGTCCGCCCGCTGCACGATGTGGTTTGGGTCGCTATCGGCTTGCGCGGCCTGCGCGACGCCGATGCTGATCGTAACCGAGAGCGGTTGCCCATCGACCACCACGGCCTCCGCAGCCACGCACGCACGGATGCGCTCTGCCGCTTCCATCGCCCTTGGGCGCGTCGTTTCAGCCAGCAGGATCAGGAACTCCTCGCCGCCAAAACGGGCGGCGTAATCCACGCCGCGAATGGAGTGGCGTAGGATCGCCGCTACGGCGCGCAGAACCTGGTCGCCTGCCAAGTGACCGTGAACATCGTTCAACTGCTTGAAGTGGTCAATGTCGAGCAGCAGGACGGAAAAAGGTCTTTGGTAGCGTTTGAAGTTCGCCATACGTGATTGCAGCGTATGGAACAGATCCTTTCGGTTGCGTAAGCCGGTGAGGGCGTCGGTGGCCGATATCTCCTCGAGCATCTGGTTCTTCTTCTTCAGATCCCGGTTGACCGCGTTGATCTGGTCCCGGTTCTCGCGCAAGCGGATGGTCATCTGGTTGAAAACCCGGGTCAGATAGCCAACCTCGTCGCCGCTGGTGACCGGGAGATCTACTCCGAGGTCGCCGCCGGCGATCTTTTCCGCCCCTTGGATTAACCCGCGCAGTGGCCGCACAATGGAAAGACCGAAGAGATAGGCGATGACGCCGACGGACAGAACCAGGCCGCCGATCAAGGTGAGGAACAGGTCGAGCAGCTCGCGCAGCTCGCGGAATACGTCCGCCTCTTTGCGCTGCGCGACCAGTAGCAGCGGTAGCTCTTCCAGTTTGTAGAGTGCGCCGAGCATACGTTTGCCGCGGGCGTTCCGGTAGGTGGTCAGTTGCCCATTGCCTGCGCGTAATGATTTGAGTACATCCGCGGCCAGCGAAACGGATCCGAGTTTGCCCTGCACCTGATCGGAACTGACCAGTACGCGCCCCCGCGCATCCATCAACGCAACCTCGCCGGCGGCCGAATTCTCGGCCATGCGTAACACCTGGCCGATCGAGTCCGGGTCCAATGTGGCTGCCAGGCTACCGACCAGTTCGCCCTGGGCGGAGAAGATGGGGACGGCGAGCATGAGTACTGGCCGGTCCTCCGCGCTCTTCCAATAGGTCGCAGCCACCACCACACCTTTAGCTACCGCTTGCGCCGACCAATCCGGCGGCAATTCGATGGCGTCCGCCTGTTCTGCGCTCGATGCGATCATGCGACCGTCGGCAGCAATCGCCAGCACGTGTTCGTAGTAGCTCATTCTCTGTTGTACCGACTGCAGAAATACCCCTAAGCGTTGGGTAGCGGTAGTCCCCTTGGCTTCGACCACCGGCTCTTCGATACCACCGCCAGCGGGTTGCGGCGGAATCGCCTGGAGTCCCTCGAAGACGATGAAAGAGCTGCCGAACGAGCGCAGGTCATAGATGCGCTCCCGGAGCCACAGATCGAGCTCACGGCTGGTGAATCCGGCGACGCTCTCGAGGGCGGCGCGAGCCTCCGCCTGCACGACGCGCTTGTCATGGAGATACGCCAGGAGACCTAAGGATAGCGACGGGAGCAGGGTCCCCAGAAGGGCAAAGGTGAGGATTTTACCGCGAATACCCATCACAGATTCCGCGCGCCATGCAAAGATGGCCCCGGTCCAAGGTTCGTGCTTTTTGCCGTGGCCTCATCTGTGCTGCGCTAATGGATGGCAGCCTCCAGGCGCTGCTTGCGTACTAGCGAAAGACATTCTCCCCAGCATAGCCCATGCGCACCGGCCAAGGGGCAAAGAGCAGCTATTTTGCCAACCGCGTCACCGGCAGCAAGGTCTGCCGTGGCTCCATTTTCCGCTTAACTCTTTGGACGCTCCGAATCGCGCCGCCACGGGTCGTTGCTCAGTGCCCCGTGGGCGAGACGCCGAACAGCCAGGCATGACCCCACAGCACGAAGACAACATAGAGGGCGAGTCCGCCTACGATGGCGATCAGGTCGTTCCCCTTGGCCGGTGGAGCGCCCGGCGCCGGGCGCTGCGGGCGGCGCTGCAGCGATATGCGGTCGGCTACCGCCCATACGAGGAACGAACCGAACAGAAGCAGGTCGGCGAGGGTGCCGTTCGCCAGCAGGTGGGCGACGGCCCAGAGCTTGGTGGCGACGAGCATGGGGTGCTTGGTAGTGGCCTGAATGCGCCCGGGCAAATAAGCTGCGAGCAGCAGCGGGAACACAAACACCAGTAGCAATAGAGTGACGTGGCGCAGCCATTCCGGGGGGACATAGAGCACGACGGGCTCCTGCCGCGCGAGGCCGTATCCCCATACGATGAGCACGAAACCGGCGAGCGCGGCCAGGGAATAAAGGCCCAGCCAGGTCCTTTCCCCCCAACGCGCCGCCATACGATCCCTCCAGGACGCGTTGACGATGGAGATCGAGTGCACTGCGAAAAACACAACCAAACCGGCGATTAGTTCACCCATGGATCGGATCCTAGATTGCGTAACAGGCGGCTACTCTACCACGTCCGCGAAGCCACCCGCGGAGCAGGTTCGCCGTGCTTTGCCTCCCGTCTTGCCATCACTGCTGCGCGCGGACTGTTAACGCGCACCCGCGACGACGATCGGTTGGCGGGTACTGGTCCCTAAGACCCTGTCATCGGGTCAGGTTACGCGTTCCGCCGTTGCGCGACTCGATCTCCTGCATCAGCGCAGACAGCCGCTGCTCCAGATTGGCGACTCGCTCCTCGAGGCCGCGTAGGCGATCCTCGGAGGGCGCGCTTGCGGGCGGCGGCTGATTCTTGCTGATGACCTCGACATCGACCGGGCCGCAAAACAGGTGGGCGTAGCGATCCTCGCGACGTCCTTGCCCCTTGGGCAAACAGATCACCAGAGGCGGCTCACGCTGCATCAGTTCTTCCAGCGTGAGCAGGACCTCCTGGACGTCCTCGAACTCCGCCATACGCTCGCTGCGGCTGCGCAGTTCGTTCAGGGTCCGCGGCGTCGTGCGCACCATCAGCACGGCGAGCAGCGCCTGTTGCTTCCGGGTCAAGCCGAAAGCGCCGGGCATCTTATGGTGAATGCGCTGTGCGCGCTCGCCGTAGTCGATGTGAACCAAGTCCCGTTCGGCGAGCTCGTTGACCGTGTGACCCACCTGTCCTTGGCTAAGGTTCATTATCGGCTCGCGATTGCTCTTCTGGTTGCAGGCGAGAGTGAGGCTGTTGATCGTCAGTGGGTAGTTGTCCGGCGTGGTCAGGTGTTTTTCCATCAAGCAAGCCAGTATTCGGGCCTCTGTCGGCGTGAAGATCGTATCCTGCGGAGAATCGGTTTCGCTCATCTGGGCTCCTTCAGCAGCGCGGCAGCGGATGCTGGCCATAGTAGCCGATTTCGCCCGCTCTGCCGTCAGTCCAAGGACGCGCTCGCGGCGATTCGTGTATGTCTCGGCGCTCTTCCCGGGGCAGCCGCGAGCAGAGAAGCCGGACGATCGGTCGCTGCCGCTAACCATGGGTGTTGTCGCCGACAGGCCTCCTGTCACGCCGGTGCCTGGGGCCGCCCCCGCAATCAGCTATCCGGTGAGTTCAGACTCGTGTCGAGGCGCACGCCCATCGGACCTCGCGGTATCCAGGTTTCGACCAGTCCGCCGCCACGTCGAATCTGGATCGCGACCTGTTCGTCCCGTTCGCCTTGTGTGGTGGCGTTACGCAGGTCGGAAAAACTGAACAGGCGTTCCCCTCCATAGCTCTCGATCACGTCACCCGGCAGCAGTCCGATCTGTTCCGCGGGTGATCCCGGGATCACGGAGCTGACCTGCACCCGATTGGCTTGGCCGGTGCCAAACAGATACCGGTCGTAGGCCTCGTCGCCGATCTCTGCCCGCAGATCCAGACGATCCTTATTGAGTTGTCGCAGTTCGGCGAAATAGCGATCGGAACGGAACCATCCTTCGCGAATGGCTCTATCCTGGAGTTCCAGTCGATTCATGTCGATTTCGGCCTGACGCCAGACGATCTCTTCCGCCTCCAACAACGGGATGCCAGCCTCCACCAGCGCAGCGCGACGCTGCTCCGGGGTGTCCGCGGGAACAGGATTCGCTGTTTCGCCGCTGGTTTTCGGCGCGGTTTCGGCCTGTGCTCGCGCGGTCTCTTGTTCCAACGCTCGCACCCTTTGGCGCAAACGCTCCAGTTGTTGCTCCATCTCCCCCCAGTTGGCCAGCAGCGCGCCGATCTGCTGCTTCAATTCGGTCTGCGGTCGAGCGCCTGCCGGCTCGGCTTCGAGCGGTGGACGCTGCTGTGGCTGTCCGTCCGCAGCCGCGAGCACGGCTTTGCCCAGGATCGGGGCCTGGGTTTCCGCTTTCGCCATCGGCAGCTGGGCCGGCAGGTTCACTCCGGCGGCGTCCGCAGGGGCGGATCGATGGTCCAGACTGCCCAGGGCGATTACGCCTAGAGCGAAACCAATGGCGACGGCCAGGGTGTAGTAAAAGTGTTCGCGGCGGATCATGGTTTCTTTCTCCCCTGGCGCCGTATCGCGTAAGTTTGGCACTTTGGCCTACAATTTCTTCCTTCGACCACCCTGAACAGCAGCGGTTCCGTCCGCGCCGCGTCCAGCGACATCGGGCAGGTTTCCCGTGTATTTAGGGGCCTACGGGGCCATAATGAGCAGCCAAGCGCTTGTCCTGTCGGCCTGATATCATCCAGGTCTGCAGCCTGCGCTCGGCGGCGCGACCAACGGTGTTCGGGCAAATCAGATGGTGCCTCGATGCCCATATATCCCCAGATAGAATCCAGGAGCTCAGACCCATGCGCGTAAGAAATTTGATACAGGGCGTGGTGACCGCCCTGCTAGTGATCACATCGGCGAGCGTGGCCGCTGCTGGTTCAGCGGCGCATTCGGGAACTGTTCTCGAAACCATGGATAGCGGCGGCTACACCTACGTCCGGATCGAAGAAAATGGGGCTACCCTCTGGGCCGCCGCGCCTGCCGCGCAGGTGGCGGTCGGTGACCAGGTGAGCTTCACCGAACAGATGCGCATGGCAAACTTCAACAGTCGAACGCTGAATCGCACCTTCGACGAGATTCTTTTCGTCGGCGGATTCAGCGGCGCGGGCCCCGTGTCGTCGCCCGCTGCGAAGCCCGAGGCGGCAGCCGAAACCACAGCGCCGGTGGAAACGGTCGCGAAGGCGGAAGACGGCTATACCATCGAGGAAGTCTTCGCGCAGAAAGCCGAACTCAAAGGCGAGCGTGTCAAGGTGCGCGGCAAGGTGGTTAAGGTCTCGCAGAACATCATGGGCCTCAACTGGGTCCACCTGCAGGACGGGACCGGCGCAGAAGGCACCAATCGGCTTATCTTCAGGTCGCAGAACGGCCTCGCCGAACTGGGTGCGGTGGTGACGGCGGAGGGCGTCCTCGACACCGACAAAGATTT
>JAHEIA010000055.1 GCA_024639625.1 Chromatiales bacterium | reverse complement strand
CCACCTGCCGCGGCAGGTGGGGGGTTGCTGTTGTTACTTGGCGGAGGCGCTGCGTTGGCCCTGCGCCGGCGCAAGGAAGACGAACAGTTGGCCGAATCTTCGGTGCTGGCGGCTGCGCCCGAGTCGGCTGACGAGCGGAGGCTGGCCGGAAAGGGTGGCGGGGGAACGGGCGGCTTGGGGTCGGAAGAAATGGACTCCGAGTTGTTTGAGGGCGATACGGAAGCGGTGGATGTTTTAACCGAGGCCGAGGTGTACGCGGCCTACGGCCGTCACGACCAGGCCCGTGAGATGCTGGAGGATGCGGTCGGGCGGCAACCCGAACGCGTCGAGCTCAAGCACAAACTGCTGGAGGTGTATGCAGCCCTCGGCGACGCCGGGGCTTTCGTGAAAACCGCGGAGGAGATGAATTCGGCCGGTGAGGATAGAGAGGACCCCGCGGCGTGGCAGAATGTGCTGGAGCAGGGGCGCCAGTTGGCGCCGGAGAACCCGCTGTTCGCGGGAGGTGTCAGCGGTACCCTGGCAAGTGCAGCGGAGACGGAGCCCGCCGAAGAGACGGCGACTGACGAAACTGCCGGCGGACTGGATTTCGACCTGGACCTGGATCTCGAAGAACTCGACGCGGAACAGGAAGCGCCGGAGATCGGTGAATTGGTCGCCGATATGCCGGAGGACGAAGTACCCGAGTCGCTTGACGAAACCCTAACACTGGAGGAGTTTGCTCCGCCTGAGGAACCGGAGAAGGTAGAGGTCGAGGAGCCGGAAATGGAAGAACTTACGCTGGAGGGTTTCACCGAAGAAACCCATGCGGAGTCCGAGGACGATGAGATAGAAACCAAACTCGACTTGGCGGAAGCCTACCTGGATATGGGAGACCCGGAAGACGCGGCCGGCATCCTCGAAGAAGTGCTTGCCGAAGGCAACGACGGGCAGAAGAAGAAGGCCGAAGAGATGTTGCAGCGGATCAGCGATTGACCTCTTCTTAGCCGACGAAAAACGGTCGGCATCCATCTCGAGGGCGCGCCTGTGGAGGTGCGCCCTTTGTTGTTTTGCAATAGACAGTGGATACTCGACGATGCGGATTGCCCTCGGGGTGGAATATAGCGGTAGCGGGTTCCACGGTTGGCAGTGGCAGGAAGGCGTACGCTCGGTCCAGGGTGAGCTGGAACAGGCGTTGTCGCGGGTGGCGGACCGCCCGATACGGGTGCAGTGTGCCGGGCGCACCGACGCCGGCGTCCATGCGACAGGCCAGGTGGTGCACTTCGATGTCGACGTCTTTCGCCCGCAACGGGCATGGATTCTTGGCGCCAATGTAAACCTGCCCGCGGATGTGAATGTGCTGTGGGCGCGGCAGGTGGCGATGGAATTCCATGCCCGCTATGCAGCCACCGGGCGCACCTATCGGTACGAGATCCTCAACCGCATGACGCGCTCATCGATTTTGCGGGATCGAGTCGTTTGGTTCCACTACCCCCTCGATGAGCAGCGCATGCAACGGGCCGGCCAGTGCCTGGTGGGCGAACATGATTTCTCCTCGTTCCGCGCCCAGGCCTGTCAGGCCAAGAGCCCGCTGCGCGAGGTGCGTCGTCTAGCGGTCAGCCGCTTCGGGCAGCGCGTGGCCATCGAGATCGAGGCGAACGGCTTTCTTCATCACATGGTGCGCAATATTGCGGGGGTCTTGATGACCATCGGGCGCGGTGATCAGCCGGAAGCCTGGGCGCGCGAAGTGCTCGAGACGAGAGACCGCGCCCAGGGAGGGGTGACAGCCCCCCCCCAGGGGTTGTACCTGCTGGGTGTCGACTATCCCGCGGTATTCGGCATTCCTGATTGGCGCCAGCAGCGGGTGGTACCCGGGTAAGCGACTCCCACCGCTCCCCAGTTGGTGTTCCTTGACGCCGTGGAACGTCTTCCGAGCGCAGTCGCGTCTTTTAAGCTGCTGCGCATATGCCCACTCGTCCTGGGCGGCGGACGGCTTACGGGGCTGTCGGACTCCAAGGCGTGGGGTCATGGCGCTGGTGGTGACCGGGAACCGGGAATAAGCATTTGCTCATCTACAGAAAGGCAAGCTTGCGGTAGCAGTGCTTTGTTCTCACCGCTGGGATCTTGTATCTTAAGCAACGCATGAGGACGCGGGTAAAAATCTGCGGGATCACGCGTCGCCAAGACGCCCTGCTGGCGGTGCGCCAAGGCGCGGACGCCATCGGTCTGGTTTTCTATGCCGCTAGTCCCCGGGCCGTCGGGCTCGAACAGGCAAGATCGATCGTAGCCGGTCTGCCGCCGTTGGTAACGGTGGTCGGGCTGTTCGTCGACGAGAAACCCGAGCGGGTTCGCCAGGTCTTGGGTTCTGTGCGGATCGATCTGCTGCAGTTCCACGGCGATGAGTCTCCGGCGCAGTGCGCCGAATTTGGCATGCCTTTTGTCAAGGCGGTTCGCATGCGAGATGGGATTGACCTGATGAGCGCTTGTGAGCGTTACCGCGATGCCGCGGGATTGTTGTTGGACACTTATCGCCCTGGGCGCCCGGGTGGAACCGGCGAGGTATTTGATTGGTCTCTGATTCCAAAGCGCCTTGCGGGCCGGGTGATCCTGGCTGGAGGACTCAGCCCGGAAAACGTAGGGCAGGCGATTCGCCGGGTGCGCCCTTACGCGGTGGACGTCAGCGGCGGCGTTGAGAGGAGCAAGGGAATCAAGGACCGCGTGAAAATCGCGGCCTTCTTAAGAGGAGTACATCGTGGCATCGACAGCTGAAACGATCTTGCGCAAACTTCCGGACGCCAATGGGCATTTCGGGCCTTATGGCGGCCTGTTCGTTGCGGAGACCTTGATGGGGCCGCTGCAGGACTTGCGCGAAGCGTACGAAAAGCATCTGAACGACAGCGATTTTCTGGCGGAGTTGGACGCAGACCTGCGCGATTACGTGGGGCGACCGTCGCCGATCTATCATGCCGCGCGATTGAGTCGAGAGCTGGGTGGCGCACAGATCTATCTCAAACGCGAAGATCTCAACCACACCGGCGCGCACAAGGTGAACAACACGGTGGGCCAGGCCTTGCTTGCTCGCCGCATGGGAAAGTCTCGAATTATCGCCGAAACCGGAGCGGGTCAGCACGGGGTTGCCACAGCCACCGTCGCCGCCCGTTTGGGTCTTGAATGCGTGGTCTATATGGGCGAGGTCGACGTAGCCCGCCAGGAAGCAAACGTGTACCGGATGCGCTTGCTGGGCGCCGAGGTGGTTTCTGTCAAATCGGGGTCACGCACGCTAAAAGACGCACTGAACGAGGCGATGCGTGATTGGGTGGCCCATGTTGACGACACGTTTTATATCATCGGTACGGTCGCCGGACCGCATCCCTATCCCGCGATGGTGCGTGATTTTCAAGCCGTCATCGGACGCGAGGCGCGGGTGCAGATTCAGCAAATGACGGGAAGGCTACCGGACGCCCTAGTGGCCTGCGTCGGCGGTGGTTCCAATGCGATAGGCCTGTTCTACCCGTTCCTCGATGATCGGGAGGTTGCCATGTACGGGGTCGAGGCTGCCGGGGACGGACTAGCTACCGGCCGTCATGCGGCCCCCCTGTGCGCGGGTCAGCCCGGCGTGCTGCACGGCAACCGCACGTACCTGATGGAGGATCGCGACGGGCAGATCATCGAAACCCATTCCATCTCCGCAGGGCTCGACTATCCTGGGGTGGGTCCGGAACATGCGTGGCTCAAGGATAGCGGCCGCGCGAGCTATGACGCCGTTACCGACGACGAGGCGCTGGAGGCCTTCCATCGGCTGACGCGAACAGAAGGTATCATCCCTGCTCTAGAGTCGAGCCATGCCGTGGCCTACGCGATGCGAATGGCGCCCACCATGAGCCAGGATAAGGTTATCCTGCTCAATCTTTCGGGCCGGGGCGACAAAGATATGCATACGGTCGCAGCACTCGAGGGGCTGCAGATATGAGTCGGATCGAATCCCGCTTTGCGACGCTGCGCAGCCGGGGGCGGAAGGCCCTTATCCCGTTTGTAACCGCAGGCGATCCCCAGCCTTCGGTCACTGTCCCTTTGCTGCACGCCATGGTTGCGGCGGGGGCGGATCTCATCGAGCTCGGGGTGCCTTTTTCCGACCCCATGGCGGACGGTCCGGTGATTCAGCGTGCCAGTGAGCGCGCGCTCGAGCATCACGTGAGTCTGCGCGACGTCTTTCGGATGGTCCAAGAGTTCCGACGCACCGATCGCGATACGCCGGTCGTCCTCATGGGGTATTTGAACCCGGTCGAGGTCCTTGGGTATGCGGATTTTGCCCGGCAGGCCGAGGAGGCGGGCGTAGACGGCGTGCTAACCGTGGACCTGCCCCCGGAGGAAAGCGGTGCGTTGCTTGCCAGCCTGCAGTCGAGCGGGATCGACCCGATCTTTCTGGTGGCGCCTACCACAAGCGACGAGCGGATCCGAAGAATCTGTGCCGTCGCCAGCGGGTTCGTCTATTATGTGTCCATTAAAGGAGTTACCGGGGCGAGCAACCTGGATCTCGGTGTGGTGGCGGAGAAACTGGAGCACATCCGGGTCGCCACGGAGTTGCCGGTGGGGGTGGGTTTCGGAATCAAGGATGCGGTCACTGCGGCCCAGGTGGCTGAACTGGCGGATGCCGTTATCGTCGGCAGCGCTTTGGTCAAGCGTATCGAGGAGTTGGCGGACCGGCCGCAAGCGGTGGCGAAGGAAGTCGGCAAGTTGATCGCGGGCATGCGCCACTCGATGGATGCGCAACCCGAGGTGGCGGCCTAGCGTTTTCGCAGCATGCCGACGACTCGATATTCAATCTGACTGTAATTCAGGATCGATCGTATGAGCTGGTTTGAAAAATTGATGCCCAGTCGCATCCGCACCGACGGCGCGAACAAGCGCGGGGTGCCGGAAGGGTTGTGGAGCAAGTGCCCGGGTTGCAGCGCCATCCTCTATCGCGCGGAGATGGAACGCAATCTCGACGTTTGCCCCAAGTGCAACCACCATAATCGGATCGGCGCGCGGCGTCGCCTCGATACTTTCCTCGATCCCGATCCGCGGGAAGAGATTGCCGGCCTGCTGGAACCTGTCGACCCGCTGAAGTTCAAGGATAGTAAAAAGTATCGGGATCGGCTGAGTCAGGCGCAGAAGCTTACCGGTGAGAAAGACGCCCTGGTGGTGATGCGTGGCCAGCTGAAGGGGCTGGACCTCGTCGCGGCGGCTTTCGAATTCAGTTTCTTGGGCGGGTCCATGGGATCCGTCGTCGGCGAACGTTTCGTTCGTGGGGCCGCAATCGCCCTGCAGCAGCGTATCCCGATGGTCTGCTTTTCCGCCTCGGGTGGAGCCCGCATGCAGGAATCGCTTTTCTCCCTGCTGCAGATGGCGAAGACTTCAGCCGCCCTGGGAAAGATGGCGCAACAGGGCGTGCCCTTCGTTTCGGTGCTCACCGATCCGACCATGGGAGGGGTTTCTGCAAGCTTTGCGATGCTTGGCGATGTGAATATCGCCGAGCCGAATGCCCTGGTGGGATTCGCCGGCCCGCGGGTGATCGAGCAGACCGTGCGGGAGAAATTGCCCGAGGGATTCCAACGCAGCGAGTTCTTGCTCGAGCACGGCGTCGTGGACCTGATCCTGGATCGCAGAGATCTGCGCGACCGCGTCGCCGCCTTATTGAGCGTTCTCACGCACCAGCCGCGTCCCTGATCCCGATACCGACCGCCACTAGGGCGGGTTGCCGGTCGTTTCTCCGATCCCGCTTGATCTCGGGGTGTATTCGGTGCGCTTCGAAACGCTTGAAGAATGGCTCTCCTGGCAAGAACGACTGCATCCCAAGGCGGTCGATCTTGGACTGGATCGGGTACGTGAGGTATGGCAGCGTCTGCATCCGGGACCACCTCCTTGCCCGGTGGTCACGATCGCAGGTACCAACGGCAAGGGATCCTGCGCTGCGATGTTGGAAGCGATCCTGCTGGCGGCCGCCTATCGGACAGGATGTTATTCCTCCCCCCACCTGATACGTTACAACGAGCGAATTCGCATCGACGGAAAGCCGGCAACGGACGCCGAGATCTGTGCCGCTTTCCAGCGTGTGGACACGACCCGGGGTACGGTTTCCCTGACCTACTTCGAATTCGCTACCCTGGCGGCCCTGGATTTGTTCGTCCGCAGCGCAGCCGAGGTCATTATCCTCGAGGTGGGCCTGGGAGGGCGGCTGGACGCAGTCAACGTCGTTGATGCCGATGTCGCTCTGATCGCCACCGTAGACCTCGATCATACTGAGTGGCTGGGTGACGATGTCGCCAGTATTGCCCGCGAGAAGGCCGGCATCCTGCGCCGCGGTCGGCCGGCGATCTGCGCCGACCCGGAAGCGCTCGCCTTGCTGTCGGAGCATGCGCAGGCGGCGGGAGCCGTTCTGTACTGCGCGGGGAGCGACTATCGGTACGAGGCGCACGCTGACACCTGGACCTGGAGGGGGCCGCAAAACAGCCGTTACGCCCTGCCGCTACCGAATCTGCGCGGACGATTCCAGGTGCAGAATGCGGCGGCGGTGCTGATGGCGATCGAAATCCTCGGCGCGGGGCAACTTCCGGTCGCCCAGTCGGCGGTGCGTCAGGGACTGCAGGAGGTCTCCCTGCCCGCTAGGTTCCAGGTTTTCCAGGGTGCGGTCCCGGTGATCGTCGATGTGGCTCACAACCCCCAGGCGGCGCAGGAACTGGCAGCGAATCTGCAGCGTTTCGCCTGCCCCGGAAAGGTGCATGCGGTAACCGGTATCCTTGCGGACAAGGATGCGAGGCAGATTCTCGCCGCGCTTGCCCCAGCGATCGACACCTGGCATTTGGTAGAGTTGGCGGGTCCGCGTAGCAGGCCGCCAAAGGAACTGGAGGCCTTGGTCGCCGCGCTGGCGGCGGGTTCGCCCGTGGCCGGGTATGCCAGTCCGGCGCTTGCCCTAAGCGGGGCGAAGCAGCGTGCGCAGGAGGGCGACTGCATCTTGGTCTTCGGCTCCTTTCTGGTCGCCGGAGAGGTGCTTCAAGTGCTGGAGGCGGGAGCATGACCCGGAACATCTGCCCGGCACTGGTCGGACAGTTCCCCGGCGCGCGTGATGCTATCGCGAGCGGTGGTGGTGCTGGAACTGGTATAATGCCAAGCTTGGTTTTCCAGTGCTCGCCAGCGGGCAGCTGCTCCCTGGCACCCTCTTTCAACGCTCGGCGGTGGTGGATTCGTGGACGAACGATTGAAGCGACGGTTAATTGGGGCAACGGTGCTTGCCGCCTTGATGGTGATCTTTGTGCCTATGCTGCTCGAGGATCGGCCGGTGGAATTCGGCCCGCAGGATGGCTCACGGATCCCCTCGCCACCGCCCGACGATGAGGCCTTTTCTTCGGCGAACATCCTGCCCCTGCAAGATGAGCCTCTGTCGGAACCGCCGCCGTTGCCCGAGCAGCCCGAACGAGCGGACCAGGCACCCGATCCGGTTCGCGGAATCCCGTCGCACCCGGTTGCCGAGGCGGAACCGGTTTCGCCTGCGGAGTTGGAGCCGACAGCGGGGGATGCAACTCCAGTGGACACCCAGCCAACTCCCGAACCTGCCGCAGAAGCGGCTCCTGAGCCGCCGTCGGCTGCGGCCAAACCTGCGCCACGGGTCGGTATCAAGGCTTGGGCGGTGCAGGTTGCAAGTTTCTCCAACCAGCAGAACGCGGAAAAGCTGCTGCAGCGGTTGCGGGCAGCCAAGTTCCCGGCTTTTATCGAGTTTGCTGCGGTGAACGGTAAGTCCGTGTACCGGGTGCGGATTGGGCCCGAAGTGGATCGCAAGCGCGCGGAACAGATGGCGGAGGAGATTCGCAAACAGCATGCACTGCAGGCCAATGTGGTGCGCTACCCTTAAGCGGATTGGATTTCCCCGATCCGCCGCCGGTCCGCAACGGCGGCGTTGGATGGACAGCAGCAGCGGCGTAAGAGATCCTGAATGAACTGGGCGGATTATGTCATCCTCGGAGTGATCTTGCTCTCGGCGCTTATCAGTCTGCTGCGGGGGTTTGTGCGGGAGGCCTTTTCGCTAGGTACGTGGATCCTCGGTTTCTGGATTGCCTTTTCCTTCTTTCGCGAACTTTCGGTCCATTTCGAACCCTGGATCGCTGTTTCCTCGGTGCGCCTGGGAGTCGCCTTCGGCGCCCTGTTGCTGGCGACGCTCTTGATCGGTGCGCTGGTCGGTTATCTTGCCGGTCAACTGGTGGACAAGACAGGGCTCAGCGGGACCGACCGCTTGCTCGGAACCTTTTTCGGCGTGGCGCGAGGCGGGCTGATCGTCGCGATCCTCATTCTGCTCGCTGGGTTGACCCCGTTGCCCGAGGACCGATGGTGGCACGAGTCGCTGCTGATACCCCACTTTCAGCAACTCGCAGTCTGGTTACAGGGGTTGCTGCCAGCGGACTTCGGGGACCAGTTCCATTATCTCTGATGCTAAGCGAAGAGCAGGTAGACTGCTGAAGTTCCCGGGTTGAATCGACTCGGGGCTTCTCGGGAGATGTTTGAATGTGCGGAATTGTCGGAATTGTCGGCAAACAGCGTGTAAACCAGTGGCTGTACGATGCGTTGCTGGTGCTGCAACATCGCGGACAAGACGCTGCCGGGATCGTTACCTGCGAAGGCAGCAACCTACAGCTGAGGAAAGACAACGGTTTAGTGCGTGACGTCTTCCGTACCCGCCACATGATCGATCTGACCGGCAGCATGGGCATTGGACACGTGCGTTATCCTACCGCCGGGTCCTCTAGCTCTGCGGAGGCTCAGCCGTTCTATGTAAATTCGCCCTACGGCATCACCCTTGCGCACAATGGGAACTTGACCAATGCGGAGGAGCTCAAGCGGGATTTGTTCCTGGAAGATCTCCGCCACATCAACACAACCTCGGATTCGGAGATTCTGTTGAACGTGTTAGCCCACGAATTGCAGCGGCTGGGGAAACTGCGAATCGACGAGAACGATGTCTTTCAGGCCGTGACTGGGGTCCATCGGCGCTGCCGTGGAGGTTATGCGGCCGTTGCGATGATACCAGGTTACGGCATCGTCGCCTTTCGCGATCCGTTCGGCATTCGCCCCTTGGTCTTTGGCAAGCGCGAAATCAAGCGCGGCACCGAGTACATGGTCGCCTCGGAAAGCGTTGCCCTGGACAGCCTCGGTTTTGATCTGCTGCGTGATGTGCACCCCGGCGAGGCGATCTATATCGATGTGCAGGGGAACCTGCATGCCCAGCAATGTGCCGACCGAGCAGGTTACGCCCCCTGCATATTCGAATTCGTCTATTTTGCGCGGCCGGATTCGATGATCGATGGGGTGTCAGTGTACAAGGCTCGCTCCCGGATGGGGCAGAGACTGGCTCGAAAGATCCAGCGCGTGGTCCCGGATCATGACATCGACGTAGTCATCCCGATCCCGGATACCAGCCGTACCGCGGCGCTCGAGCTGGCGAATGAGTTGGGCGTGAAATACACCGAGGGATTCATCAAGAACCGCTACATCGGCCGGACCTTCATCATGCCCGGACAGACGGTGCGCAAGAAATCCGTGCGGCAGAAGCTCAACGCGATCGATTTGGAGTTTCGCGGCAAGAACGTGCTGCTAGTGGATGATTCGATCGTACGCGGCACCACCTCGCAGCAGATCATCCAGATGGCTAGAGAGGCCGGGGCCAAGCGGGTGTATTTTGCTTCTGCATCGCCGCCGATCCGCTTCCCGAACGTCTATGGGATCGATATGCCAAGTGCGAAAGAGCTGGTGGCGTACGGGCGCACCGAGACTGAGGTGGCGCGTTTTATCGGAGCGGACTGGCTCGTTTTCCAGGATCTGGACGACCTTATTGCAGCCGTACGCAAGGGAAATCAGCAGATCAACCGTTTCGACACCGCCGTGTTCAACGGCGACTATGTCACCGGCGACGTGAGTCAGCAGTATCTGGAGCATCTAGAGGCTCTGCGCAGCGACTCCGCCAAGGAAGGCCGCTCCGTCGGATCGTATACGGCACTCGATCTACACAACAGTTCATGACCGGTGGTGTGCGGTTTGCGGGTCGGCGTCGCGGCATACCAATGGTGTCGCTGCAGAGTCATCGGGCAACTGCTAACAGGCCCTAGTTGGATCCGAGCGGTTTCGGCGGGCTCTTTTTTGCGCAAGGGGCGCACAATGGTGCGCTAGGGAAGGGCAAAGACCTATGACCGGAGAAGATAGTTCTGATTGGGGGTTGGCGACACGCGCCATTCGGACCGGTCATCAACGGAGCGCCGAGGGCGAGCACGGGGAGCCCATCTTTCCCACCTCCAGTTTCGTCTTCCGCAGCGCTGCGGAGGCGGCGGCGCGCTTCTCGGGTGACGAGCCGGGGAACATCTACTCCCGCTTCACCAACCCGACCGTGCGGATCTTCGAGGAGAGGCTGGCGGCCATGGAAGGAGCCGAGGCCTGCGTCGGCACCGCATCGGGAATGGCGGCAATCCTTGCTACCTGCATGGGGTTGCTCCAGTCCGGAGACCATATCGTCTCGTCCCTGAGCGTGTTCGGCACCACCACGGTGCTGTTCACCAAGTATCTGTCGCGTTTTGGGATCGACACATCGTTCGTGCCCTTG
>JAHEIA010000442.1 GCA_024639625.1 Chromatiales bacterium | reverse complement strand
GGTGGGCTCGATGGCATCCATGTCGAGCGTCAGATCCAGGTCCTCGGCGTGGGTCGGTTTGTCTGCTGACCAGGCTAGTGCACAACAGCCGAACGAGGTAAGGAGCAAGAGTGCGACGGGGGTTCTTCGGTGCATGGGACAGCGCATCTTACGGTTGGAGGGGTTTGCGCCGCGTCTCGCGCTCCCCGGGTGGCGCCGCTGTTTCCGGGAGCAGGGAACCAGATTCATATCCAAGCAGGCCTGCTCCCTGGTTGCAGATCTTGGTGCCCCAGGCAGGATTCGAACCTGCGACCTTCCGCTTAGGAGGCGGATGCTCTATCCGACTGAGCTACAGAGGCGGCATTGTAACCAATTGATTAGAAAAGAGAACATCTATCTCTCTCCGGGAAGGCGTAATTGTATCGGAGTATCGTCGATGTGCCAACCGCGGAACCGAGACGCGGGGCCGGTTCGGTCTGTGGGAGTCTAGGGTGACGCTGGGCGTGCCGGGGCGCAGGTGCCGTGCACCAGGCAAAAAAAAACCCCAGCGGGGGAGAGAGGGGGTGCTGGGGTAAAGTTGGGGATTCTCGATGTATTGCGTAAATAGACCCGCAGCGACGGGCTTTTGTTTCGTCGCAAAGCGTGATCTATTTCACATTTTTGGGTTCCATACCACTTCCGCCGTCGCCGATTCAGCGGGTGTCCAGCGCCTCAGGTCGGTGCTTCGCCCGCGCGGGAGGTGTCGCCTGCGGTGCGTCCGCGGTTTCAGCGCATAACGATTGGCTGGCAGCACAGCATTGCCGCTGGCTAGAACCAGTGGTCTAGGTAGGACTGGATCGGTTGCGCCGCCTGGAATGGGTCCTTGCTACCCGCGCGGCGGAAATGAAAATTGCTGCTGATCATGAACCACTCGTCACCCTTACGGTCCAGGAAGTCGACGTGGTCGAGATTGTTGGGAACGAAGTAGCGTACTTCCCGTTTCTCCAGCTCCGGGAGCAGGAAACTAAGATTCTTCACCCGCAGGTACCAAGCCCGCGCCTCGATTTTGCCCGAGTGCGCCCAGCCGTCGCGTTCCGCGATCGTCAGGTATCGATGTACCTTTTCCAGCAATGCCTGTTGCATGATTCCTTCCTCACAACGACCCGAGGCGGGGTGCGCGCCTCAGACCCCGTCTGTTTCCTGCCTTCCGGGTCGCTACTCCGGCGCCTCGAGTTCCTGACCACCATGAAACCACACCGGCTCTCCCGGTGTGATTGCGAATGCGCAATCTTGGGTTCGGATCCGGTGTTGCGGCGCCTTGATCGTTCGACCGCCGTCGAATGGCGCCGCGGACTTTGTTCGGGCCGCGGGGCGGAACCCGGCGCCGCGCCCCGGGTCCGCTCTCAGCGGGTGATCCCGCGATCGGAGGTTAGCGGAGCAGGATTAATCTGCCTCCGCTCCGTTGCCATGATCCGAGTTCGCACTTGCCGCCGGTTCCGTTCGCCGGGCTTTTCCAGGGATAATCTGGCGCCTGAATGGAGTCCGCGCGGTGGACGGCGATAGCGCTCTCAGGCAGTGAATCATGATACTTTACCCGGGTCGTCGCGCGGTTTTATGCAATCCGCAATGGGTGACCGCGCGCGGCTGGTGCGCAATGCTTGATTGGGGCAGTGAGGGGGCATGACATACCTAAGTGACAGAACGAAACGGCGGCTGATTCTCCGATCCACGGCGCTATTGCCGAAACCCTGGAGGATCGCGTCTCGCTATCGCCTGCTTGCCGAACTGGAGCTTGGCAAAGCGCGGCGTGGGGATATCTTTATCATCGGTTACCCGAAGAGCGGAAACACCTGGCTGCGGACCATGATCTCCCGCGCCTACCGGGTGAAATACGACCTGCCCGACAACCTGGTGCTCAAGACCGACGAACTGGCAAACGCCGACCCGCGTGTGCCGCGGTTTTGCGTAACCAACGGGCACCTGACCTACGAGCGTGAGGTGCGCAAAGCCTTTACGGACCCTGCGTCCGCCGAGGCGTTCGCGGGACGCCCGCTGATCTTTCTGCTGCGCCACCCCTGCGACGTCGCGGTCTCCTGGTACATCCAGTTCACGAAACGCATCTCACCGGGCAAGCGGGAGCTGATCAACGACTCCCTGGAACACCCGGTGGACCACCGGACCATCTCCGCCTGGGATTTCGTGACGCACCGGGAACTCGGTCTGCCGACGATCATCGATTTCATGAATCAGTGGGAGCCCATAGTGCGCGGCCTGCCGCGGCACCTGCTCGTGCGCTACGAGGAACTGCGAGAGTCGCCGCGCGAGACCCTGCTGCGAGTCGTCGATTTCGCCGGCATGGAGTTGGCGGAAAAGGAGATCGAGGCGGCAGTGGAATTCGGTCGTTTCGAAAACCTGCAGAAGTTGGAGCGATCGGGTTTCTTCACGCAGGGAGGGATGTCGTTGCGCAAGGCGGGTGACTCCGGCGCCTACAAGGTGCGACGGGGCAAGATCCACGGTTACCGCGACGACTTTTCCGCCGCTGAGGTGGCGCAGCTCGAAGCGCTGGTGGCCGCGAATCTGTCGCCCTCGCTGGGCTACCGGGCTGCCGCGGATACGGCTACCCAAGTCGCCGGCAGCGAAAGCTAGTCCGGGATTCAGGGTACGGCCAGCCGGACAGCATGCAGATGCATTCCGATCGGATGCAAGACATGCCGCGGGTCTGGGTGCTTCTCGGCAAGGGAAAGGGCGGTAACGCCCAGATGATAGCCTTGGCAGAGGCCCTGGGCTGGCCGTACCAGACCAAGCAGCTCTTCCACAACGGCCTGAATAGGGTGCCCAACCTCCTGCTCGGGGCGTCCAGGGTCAGCGTCGATCGCCGGCGTTCCGATCCCTTGCAACCGCCTTGGCCGGACGTGGTGATCGGCGCCTCGAGGCGTAGTGCGCCGGTGGCGCGCTGGATCAAGAAGCAGGCAGGCGGAAACAGCCGTCTGGTCCATCTGTTTCATACCCAGGCCCCGTTGCATCACTTCGACCTGATCATCACTCTGCCGCAGTACCGACTTCCAAGACGCGCCAATGTGCTCCATCTTTCAGGGGCCCTGAACCGTATCCCGGGGGAGGTGCTGGAGGCGGCGGCAAGAGAATGGACGGATACATTCGGCAGGCTGCCACGACCGCATGTCGCCCTGATCGTTGGCGGGAGCAGCTCCTCCTATGAGTTCTCCCCAGCGGTGGCGGCGCAGCTCGGTCGCGCGGCCAACGCGGAGGTCCGGTCGGCTGGCGGGTCGTTGCTGATCAGCACTACACCGCGGACCTCTGCGGCGGC
>JAHEIA010000441.1 GCA_024639625.1 Chromatiales bacterium | reverse complement strand
GGCCGTCTGGGCGTTTTGACCCGGGTGATGGTGCGCATATCCCGGATTCCGGAAACAGATGATATTTACACATACTTTTTCCCATCATGGGAAAGCGGGGTAACGGCGGTTCGAACGATCGCAGCAGGAGGAATCTCCTTCTCGATGATCCGACTGAGCAATCCGGCTGAGACGCGCACTTTGCTGTCTCTTGTCGACAGCAGGGGTGCGATCGACCTGCTGAGACACTACCTTCGGTGGCGAGGCCTGTCGGAGGATCAGGCCTGTATGTGCCTGATCGGTTTTACGGGCTCACAACGCCAAGTACGGACGGCACGTTGCGAATCGGGTTCCGTGATCCGCCACCACAAAGGCCTCGCGTTGGGAAAATCACCGGGAAAGGAATGGAAGAAAAACCGGTTCCGAACACCCTATATGCGAAACACCCTCTGGGACTGCGGATATGCCGTCGACACTCTCGAAACCGCCGTTACCTGGGATCGCGTCACTTCGACCCTGAAAGCCATCGAAGCAGCCATCGGCGACAGTCTGGCCGAATGGAAGGAACGCGTTCACGTTTTCTCGCATCTTTCTCATGTTTATCCGACCGGCTCCAGTATCTATACCACCGTTGTTTTCCGACTGGCGGGCTCTGCCGGGGAAATCCTGGCCCGCTGGCAGGCAATCAAAACCGCGGCCAGCCGCACGGTGGCTGCCGCCGGGGGAACCATCAGCCATCAGCACGGCGTCGGTGTCGACCACCGCGAATACCTTGAAAACGAAAAAGGGCCACTGGGCATCAGCCTGCTGAAGCAAATGTGTCGGCACGTGGACCCGGAAGGCCGTATGAATCCAGGAAAGTTGGTTGAATAACACGCCTGCCCGGACCAGCCGACAGGTTGGATATACAAAATAGCCATGCTTTTTTCACAACTGTCGAAATCATGGGACCTGATCATCATCGGCGGCGGTATCACCGGCGCCGGCGTGTTTCGGGAAGCGGCCCGGATGAATCTGAAGGTGCTGCTGATCGAGCAGCGGGATTTTGCATGGGGAACTTCCAGCCGATCGTCCAAACTGATCCACGGCGGTCTGCGCTACCTCCGGGAAGGTCAGTTTCTGCTGACCCGGGAAGCCGTTCAGGAGCGGGAACGACTGTTGAAAGAGGCACCGGGTCTGGTGGAACCCCTGGAATTCCTGGTGCCGGTTTACAAAGACAGGGGGCCCGGCAAATGGATGCTGGAGGCCGGTCTTTCACTGTATGATCTGATTGCTTACAAACGCCAGCACCGATTCTACCCGCCAGAGGAGTTTTTCCAACTGGCCCCTCACCTGGATCAAAAGCTTCTGGAGGGCGGCTTTCTTTTTCACGATGCACAGGTGGATGATGCACGACTTGTACTGCGACTAATCCAGGAGGGAATCAGTTGCGGGGGGGTGGCCCTGAACTACACGAGCGCCAGTAAACTGTTACACAGCGCCGACGGCACCGTAAACGGCGTCCGGGTGGAGGAGGCGGAAACCGGAATTCGGCAGGATATGACCTGCCGGCTGGTAGTCAATGCGACCGGTATATGGGCGGAACGCTTTCAGTCGCCTCCGGACTCGCATCTTCATCTACGGCCACTGCGGGGCAGTCATCTCGTTTACTCACGCCGGGCGCTGCCCTTTGATCGCGCGATCAGTTTCATCCATCCGGACGACGGACGCGCGCAGTTCATCATCCCCTGGGAAGGCGCCGTGGTGGTGGGCACCACCGACCTGGATCACCATCAGGACCTGGACGGCGAACCGCAAACCACAGCGGAGGAGGTCATCTATCTGGTTAAGGGTCTGGCGAGGTTGCTGCCGGCACTCGATTTCTCTCTGCAGCACTGTCGTTCCGCGTGGGCCGGCATCCGTCCGGTTCTCAGCAAGGGCGAGGTCTCGCCCTCTCATGAATCCCGCCAACACATGGTATGGGAAAAGAAAGGCCTGGTAACGGTGACCGGCGGTAAGCTGACCATATTTCGTAAAATGGCCCGCGATGTGCTCAAATCGATGAAGCCCTACATTACGGAAGTTGCGCTGCCCGACGAGAGCGACCCGGCCCTTTTTCCAATTCCGGATACCCCGGCATCCGACGTCGGGCTTCCGGAGGATCCCTGGCGAATCCTTCGCGGGCGCTACGGATCCAGGGCCACCGAGCTGGTCACAGAAGCCCGGAAAGAGGATCTGGCGCCGATACCCGACACCCGGACACTCTGGGCGGAGCTTGCCTTCGCGGCACGAAACGAGCAGGTCAAACACCTCGATGACCTGCTGCTGCGCCGGGTGCGTATCGGGCTGCAGTCTCCCCGTGGGGGCAAAGCCCATATGAAACGTATCCAGAAGCTGTGCCGCCCGTACCTCGACTGGAACGGTGCGCGTTGGAAAAATGAAATCAGGCGGTATGGGAGAATCTGGGAATCTGCTTACGCCCTGCCGCCGGGCCTGTCCGCACATCTGCCGGACCACAAGCCCGGTTCTATTTCGCGAATCAAACGCCTGCTGGAGACCGTTACCTGTAAAACCCATCGAAGCATTGACCTGCTTTCACTGTAAATCGCCCGGACATGTTAGATGCAAAAATTGGATAAACTGATATTCGTCACGCTTTTTTTTTCCATATTCGCCACTATCACCGGTGTGGGTATCGTGGTGCCCTTGCTGCCGGTATACGCCCATGCTCTGGGAGCCGGTGGTCTTGGCATCGGACTGATATTCGGCGCTTTTTCGATCTCACGGGTATTTTTTCTACCGTATTTCGGAAGTCTCTCGGACAGAAAGGGCCGCAAGCCGTTAATTGTCCCCGGCCTGTTCGCCTACACGCTCGTTTCCATCGCCTTTCTGTTCTCCGATGATGTAACCATCCTGATTGCCGTCCGATTCGTTCAGGGGATTGCCTCCGCCATGCTGCTGCCCGTCATTCAGGCCTATGTGGGAGACATCACGCCCGGCGGAAAAGAGGGAATCACCATGGGCCTGTTCAACATGTCCGTTTTCATAGGGCTCAGCCTGGGTCCGGTTCTGGGAGGAGCCATCAACGACCGGTTCGGCCTCGACGCCGCTTTTTTGAGCATGGGCGGCCTGTCGTTCATCGGCTTCCTGCTCAGCCTGTTCCTGTTACCACCGGCGACCGAAGAATCTGTCGTCCGCAGGGGCAGCTCGCCGGTTAGATGGAAACAGCTGATGATGGATCGGGAGATGGCCGGAATGTTTTTCTTCCGTTTTTCCTATACCCTGTGCATCGGCGTCATCTGGGGATTTCTGCCCGTGCTGGCCAAC
>JAHEIA010000054.1 GCA_024639625.1 Chromatiales bacterium | reverse complement strand
GACCCGAGACCCGCTGCCGGCTGAACGCGCCGCCGTACCAACGGTGATGCTGCGCAGCCGATTGCTTGCCCCCTTCGCCCAGCTGGTCAAACAGTACGGTGTCCCGCGCTACGGCGAGGTCGACCCCACGCTGCTGTTTGCCCTCACCTTCATCCTGATGTTCGGCATGATGTTCGGCGACGTCGGCCATGGGGCAACCATCATGGGGGCCGCTTGGTTGGGGCGCAAGAAACTGAAGTCGTTCACCCCTTTTGTCATGGCGGCGGGTGGTGCGGCCATTTTCTTTGGCCTTGCGTATGGCAGCATCTTCGGTTTCGAAGAGTTCATTCACCCTCTCTGGATGGCGCCGCTATCGGACCCGATCCTCATGCTCAAGGTAGCGGTGGGCTGGGGCATCGGCTTCATCGTAGTCGTCACTGCGGTTAGCATCCACAACCGGTTCGTCGACGGAGACTATCTCGGCGCCTTGTTCGAAAACAACGGGGTCGCCAGCATCCTGCTCTATCTGTCTCTGCTGTACGCGGTTTACGAGCTGTTTTCCCGCGGCGAAGCCGGCACCTTAAGTCTCAGTGGCGCTGGGTTGTCGCTCTTCGCTGTTATGGCCTGGAAATGGTACGAGACGCGAGCGCCGATCGCCGAGCGGATATTGGTGGTATTCGTCGAAACCCTGGAAACCATTACCAGCTACTTCTCCAACACCCTATCTTTCCTGCGTGTCACCGCATTCAGCCTGAACCATGTTGCACTGGCGATCGCGGTGTTTACCCTCGCGGATACCATGTCCGCGACCGGCTATTGGATCACCGTGGTTCTGGGTAACATCTTCATCCTGGTTCTCGAGGGGGCGATCGTTACCATCCAAGCGCTGCGCCTCGAGTACTTCGAGGGTTTTTCCCGTTTCTTCTCCGGCGACGGGCGCGAATTCCGCCCCTTGCGACTCGCGGGTGGAGAAGGCTAGTGCGCAACCGCGCAACTCGGCCCACTACTGTTTTCTCTGCGCCCAGCGGCGGCGCTCATGCGCAATTCCTCACCCTTATCTACTAGGAGATTGAGATGTTCTGGTTGATCCTTCTGATGAGCCTCGCCATTCTGGGCTTGATCGTTAGCGGCGTATATTTCGAGGTCAAACCGGCTGCGGCGAGCGCCGGCCGCCGTTGGCTCAAACCCACGATCGGTACCAACATCGTCGTATTCTTCGCTGCTCAGCTGGGTCTTCTCGCCCTGGGTATCCACGACGCCCTGGCGCAACCCGAGGTGGCGGCCGCCGCACGCGAGCTTTCCATCGGTGAAGGCTTGGCGATCATCGGCATCGGCATTCCGACCGGCCTCAGCACCATCGCCGCGGGGATCGCGGTCGGCCCGGTGGGAGCCGCGTCACTGGCGGTATTGGCCGAGAAGCCGGAGATGTTCGGGCGTACGCTGATCTATCTCGGGCTCGCGGAAGGTATCGCGATCTACGGTCTGGTCATGAGCATTCTGCTGCTCGACAAGATCTAGCCTGCGGAGGCCCGCGTGGAAGCTAGCGCAACCGAGCACACCGCTGCGCGCCTGATCTTCATGGGCGAAGCGGCGCTGACCGAAGGATTCCGCCTAATCGGCTTCGAGGTCTGGGCAGACCCGAGTCCGGAGCAACTGCAAACCGTGCTCGAGGAGCTGGAGAGCTCGCAGATGCGGGCGTTCATCGTGATCGACCAGAGCCTGGAGTCGGCGAGCTGCGCCGCGCTGGAACGGGTGCGCATGGAAGGCGGGCATATCCTGGTCACCTCGGTGCCGCGGATCAACGAGCCGCACCGCTTTCGCAGCAGTATCGACGATCAGATCCAGTCCTTATTGGGCAACTCCATTGCGACGAGGGAGCAATCGTGAATCAGGTAAACGAGCTGGAATCGGCCATCCTCGCCCGTGCCCAGACACTTGCGGCGGAGTACCGAACACGCGCCGAGCGCAGCCGCGACAACATCCTCAAAGACGCGGCGGAACGTCTCCATCTGTTGGAAGAGCGCGAAGTGCTGGTCGCCAAGGCGATGGCGGAACGCGCCTACCGGCGGTTGGTGCAGTCGAGCGAGCTGAAATTGCAGAAGCAGATGGACCTGCTGCGCTGGAACATGGTTCAGGGCGTGCTCGACCGTCTCACTGAGCGCATCCAGGCACTGGCGGCGAGCGAAGCGCAATATCTGCCCCTGTTGCAGGGGCTGATCAGCACGGCGGCCGAGCAGATCGAGCGGGATCAGCTGGTGATTGAGGTCAACCGGGCAGATCTGCTGCGCCTGGAACCCCAGTGGAGCGAATTCGCGCAAGCCGTTGCACCCAAGAAGTCGCTCGCGCTGGCGCCGGAGCCGATCGAAACCCTGGGTGGCGCCCTGGTGCGCAGCGCCGACAATCACATCCGCGTGGACAACACCTTCGAGGGCCGGATCCAGAGGTTGCAAGACCTGCTGCATCGACAAATCGTGGAACGTCTGCTCCCCGCTTCCCGAACCGACCTCGGAACACTTGCTCGCCCATAGCGCCATGAACAGCTCAAGAAACGGTATCGTAGAAGAGATCAACGGCCCGATCGTCACCATCCGGCTACCGGGTATCCGCAACGGGGAGCAGGTGCGTATCGGCGAACTGGGTCTGTTCGGCGAGGTGATCGCCCTGCAAGGCGATGAAGCCATCGTCCAGGCCTACGAGGCCACCGACGGTGTTCGGCCCGGAGAACCCGTGGTCGGACTCGGCTGGCCGCTCTCGGTCGAACTCGGCCCCGGATTGATGGGACATATCTTTGACGGTGTGCAGCGTCCACTGGAGGAGATCTTCAGGCAATCCGGCGACCACATCCCGCGAGGTGTAGACGTGCCGTCCCTGGATCGCTCCGCGAGCTGGCACTTCCAGCCCCGGGATGACATGGAGATCGGTGCCCAGTTGGTTTCCGGCAGCCTCCTCGGCAGTGTGCAGGAAACGCAAACCATATTGCACAAGATCCTCCTGCAGCCCGACCTGCAGGGTGAGCTGCTGGAGCTGGCCCCGGAAGGGGACTACACCTTGGAGCAAACCATCGGCCGGGTGCGCAGCGCCGACGGGCGGATCCACAAGCTGCACCTTTTCCAGCGCTGGCCAGTGCGCAAGCCGCGGCCCTACGTACGCCGCGACCACGGTGTAGAACCGCTGATCACCGGGCAACGCATCCTGGATACCTTCTTCCCCTTGCTCAAGGGCGGCAAGGGGGCTGTCCCTGGGCCGTTTGGCGCCGGGAAGACCGTGGTCCAACAACAGGTGGCCCGCTGGTCGAATGCGGATATCGTGATCTTCGTCGGCTGTGGTGAACGCGGCAACGAACTGGTGGATATCCTCGAGACCTTCCCCCAGCTCGACGACCCCTATACCGGGCGCAAGCTGATGGAGCGCACGCTGTTGGTCGCCAACACCTCGAACATGCCGGTGGTGGCCCGCGAGGCATCGATCTACGCCGGGATGACCGTAGCGGAGT
This sequence comes from Chromatiales bacterium, assembly GCA_024639625.1. Lineage (GTDB taxonomy): Bacteria > Pseudomonadota > Gammaproteobacteria > Chromatiales > Chromatiaceae > JAHEIA01. The sequence goes on along the minus strand of JAHEIA010000054.1, from coordinate 7,177 downwards.
ACTATCGCGACATGGGCTACGACGTGGTCATGCTGGCGGACTCCACCAGCCGCTGGGCGGAGGCCATGCGCGAAGTGGCTGCGCGGCTCGGGCAAATGCCGGTAGAGGAAGGCTATCCTGCCTATCTGGCTTCGCGCCTGGCCGCCGTCTACGAGCGCGCGGGACGCGTCGAGACCGCAGAGTGCGGAAAAGGCTCGGTTACCCTGATCGGAGCGGTCTCCCCTCCGGGCGGCGACTTCTCCGAACCGGTCACCAGCCACACCAAGGAAATCATCCATACCTTCTGGGCGCTGGCGAAAGAGCTCGCGGATGCCCGCCATTACCCTGCGGTCGACTGGGTCGACAGCTTCTCGGACCACGTCCCGACCGCTGCCGGTTGGTGGGCTCAGGAGGTCGATGCCGGATGGGAGCGGCGGCGCGGCGAGGCGCTGGCGCTCCTGGCACGCGACGCGGAGCTTTCCCGTATCGTCAACCTGGTAGGTCCTGAAGCCTTATCCGACTCCCAGCGTTGGGCGCTGGTCGGCGCGGCGCTGATCAAGGAGGGGGTGCTGCAGCAGAACGCCCTCGACGACACCGACAGCTTCTGCTCGCCGGAGAAGCAGTTCGAGCTGCTCGATCTGATGCTGACCATCTACGAGAAGGGAGCCGAACTGATCGAGGTCGGGGTCCCGGTGCAGGAATTGTCCGATCTCCCCACCCTGGTCAAGTCGCGGCGTTGCAAGTCCATCTATGCCAGTGAAGAGATCGAGAAGCTGCGTGAGTTCAAGGAAGAAATGGTCCAGGAATTCCATCAAATTCGTCTCGAATACGCCAAATTCAAGGAGCACGCCCGATGAGCGTCAAAGAGTACCGCACGGTAAACGCGGCCAAGGGCGGCTTGTTGACGGTCACCGACGTACCCGATGTCTCCTTCGGCGACCGTGTGCAGATCCGCAACGCGCGCGGCGAGCGGCGCAATGGCGAGGTCATACGCGCGGCCCGCGGCAGCGCCCTGATCCAGGTGTTCGAAGGCACCGATGACCTTGATCTCGAGTCGACCTGGATTCGCTTTCTCGACCAACCGCTCGAGATCACGCTCTCCCCGGACATTCTCGGACGTATCTTCAACGGCATTGGCGATCCGAAAGACGGGCGACCGGCGCTGGTGTCGAACCTGAAACGCAACGTGCGCAGCTCCGCCTTCAACCCTTCCGCCCGAAGCTATCCAAGGGAATTCATTCAGACCGGGATCTCCACCATCGACGGCCTCAATTCCCTCGTGCGCGGACAGAAACTCCCGATCTTCTCGGCCTCGGGATTGCCGCACAACAAGCTGGCGGCCCAGATCGTACGCCAGGCCAAGTTACCGGACGAGAGCACGAGCTTCTCCATCGTGTTCGCCGCCATGGGGGTGTCGTACTCGGACGCCCGTTTCTTCCAAGAGGACTTTGCCTCTTCCGGGGTACTCGGCAATGTGGTGATGTTCATCAATCTGGCCGATGATCCCCCCGTAGAACGCCTTGCCCTGCCGCGTGTGGCCCTCACCGCCGCGGAATACCTTGCTTTCGATCTGGACCGCCATGTGCTGGTGGTGATGACCGACATGACGAATTACGCGGAGGCCCTGCGCGAGGTGGCAACCGCCAAGGGGGACGTGCCGTCGCGCAAGGGCTACCCCGGATACCTGTATTCCGACCTGGCGGAGATCTACGAGCGCTCCGGCCGCATCAAGGATCGACACGGCTCCATCACCCTGGTGCCGGTCGTGAGCATGCCCAGCGATGACATCACCCACCCGATCCCCGACCTCTCCGGTTACATCACGGAGGGTCAGATCGTGCTCAGTCGTGACCTGCACAACCAGGGCATCTATCCGCCGGTCCATATCTCGCCGTCCCTCTCTCGATTGATGAAAGACGGCATCGGCAAGGATTACACCCGGGCCGACCACCCGCAGGTGTCCAACCAACTCTACGCACTCTACGCGCGCGCCCAAGAGACCCGCAACCTGGCCTCCATCATCGGCGCGGAAGAGCTGTCCAGCCAAGACCGCCGATTCCTCGAGTTCGCGGACGCCTTCGACCGGCGTTTCGTTGGTCAAGGGGAGGATGAGGACCGCAGCATCATCGAAACCCTCAACCTGTCTTGGGAACTGTTGTCGATGTTCCCGCCGGACGTGCTGACCCGGGTCAGCGAGTCGGACATCTCCAAGTATCACCGTAGTGCCGAGGGCTGACGCGGGTGGCGCGAAGACTCATCAAGGCCCCGCCGACCAAGAATACCCTGCTCAATCTCAAGAAGCAGGTGCGCTTCCTGGAGGAAGGGCATGAGTTGCTGGAGCGCAAGCGAGAGCTGCTTACCCGATTGGTGTACGAACGTATCGGCGAATACCGCAAGCTGCGCGAGGAAACCAGTGCGGCGATCCAGGAGGCCTATCGGTGGTTGAGCGTCGCCCAGATGCGCATGGGAAGCCGGGCCTTGCACCAGGCTGCCCTGGGGACCAAACCAACGATCAAGGTGGACATCATCCCGCGGCGCAGTCTCGGCGTCGAGTACCCCGCCATGCGCAGCGAGAGCCTGCCTCTCGAGCCGGTCGGCCTGCTCGGCACGGACTCGAGTTTCGACGAAACCCGGCGCACCCTGACGCGGGCTAGTGTGCTTCTGGCGCGCCTGGGCGAGGCCGAGATGGCCCTCGGCCGCCTGCTCGCAGAACAGCGCAAGGCGCAAAAGCGGGTCAACGCGCTGAAATACAACATCATCCCCCGCTACCGGGATACCATCCGCTACATCCGTTCGGTGTTGGAAGAAGAGGAGCGCAATACCCTCTTCCAGATGAAGGTGTTACGCGAGCGCAGTAGCGCCTGACAGGTTGGCTGCGGCGTCCGCTCAGTCGGGCGAGGTGGCGAACGTACCGCGCGTGGTATCGCTCAATTCCTGCATGATCAGGACCACCAGATCGCCCTGCGCGAGAAAGGCATCCACGCACTCTGGGTCGAACTTTCTCGACCGCTGCTCCACCAGGTAATCCATCGCCCGAGACAGCGACCACGCCGCCTTGTAGGGACGTTCCGAGACCAGGGCGTCGAAAACGTCCGCCACCGCGGCGACCCGCGCGCCAACGGGGATCCGGTTGCCGCGCAGTCCACTGGGATAACCATTTCCGTCGAACTGCTCATGATGTGACAGGGCGATCTCCGCGCCGGCTTGCAGATAGACGGATGGGCTGCCCTTGAGGATCTGATAGCCGATGCGGGTGTGCGATTCCATTATCCTGCGCTCTGCCGCAGTAAGGTTGTGCGTGGCGAGAAGGATCCGGTCCGGAATCCCGATCTTGCCGATATCATGCATCGGGGCCGCGCGTTCGATGATCTCACATTGCTCCGGCGGCAGGTCCAGCGTCTCGGCGATCAATCGCGTGTAGCTTGCCATGCGCAAGACGTGATTGCCGGTCGCCGCATCGCGATATTCCCCCGCCTTGGCTAGGCGCAACAGGGTTTCCTTCTCCCGCAAGTCCGCCTTGCGGGAGTGTTCAAAGATCTGTCGTTCCAAGCAGTGAGTCCGTTCCTGCAGGCGGTGCTGCCGGCGCCGCGCCGTGAGCAGGTTGCGACAGCGCACCAGACACTCGTAGGCGTCCAGCGGCTTACACAGGAGGTCGTCCGCGCCCTGTTCCAGGATCCGCGCGCAGCCCGGGTGATCCGCCTGTTGCGTCAGGATCACCAGCGGCACGCCGGCGCAGGACGGCAACGCACGCAGTTTGCGCACGAATTCGGCGTCCTTGGTTTGGCTCAGCCGGTAGTCCGCGAGCACCAGACCAACGGGTTTTGCGCGAGCCCAATCCAAGGCCGACACCGGGTCCGTGAAGACCGCCAGCCGAAGACGCGGATCAAGCATCTGCATGACCTCCTCCAGCGCCTGCCGGCCGGCGGCATCAGCGTCCAAGAGTAGGAGAAAAGACATAGGTCCGCGTCTCCATCATTTTAGGGCAAGAGGCCCACCCCGACTTATATGGCGGATCAGCTCGGGTTTGCGCGCACCGCGGCACCCTGCCACATTTGTTTTCAATTCGCCTGCCGGACTGAGAACCGTTGCCGGAATCCGGCAATCGATCCGCGAAAACCTGTGCTGCAGATTTCCGCTCCGGCCGAACCCGGCAAGCGAACTTGTCATCGGCCGAGTAGTTCGGCGACAATTTCGCGGTTGATCCCGATCCGGGACCGCTCTTCAGGGGCAACCAGCTCGCAACGGACCTATGGATCATCCTGCACGAATCGTCGTCGGACTCACCTTCGTCTGCTATCTGCTCGCGATGCTTGCGATCGGTTGGTTCGCCTATCGCCGTACGGCCAACATCTCCGATTTCATCCTTGGCGGGCGCCGCCTGGGGCCTTGGGTAGCCGCCCTCAGCGCCAGCGCCTCGGACATGAGCGGCTGGCTGCTGCTCGGGCTTCCGGGCTACGCCTATCTCGCCGGCATGGAGGCCTTCTGGCTCGCCCTCGGCCTCGGCGTCGGCACCTGGCTGAACTGGCGCTTGCAGGCGCGCAGGCTACGAATCTACAGCGAGTCGATCGGCAACGCGCTTACCCTCCCCGAGTTTTTCGCGCGGCGCTTCCGCGACGCCAGCGGGATGCTGCGGATCGTATCGGCCTTCTTCATCCTGCTGTTTTTCCTCTTTTACACCAGTTCCGGGCTGGTGGCCGGAGGAAAGCTGTTCGAGTCCGTGTTCGATGTGCCCTATCTGTGGGCCGTGACGCTGGGCGCCCTCGCCATCATCGCCTACACCTCTTTCGGTGGATTTCTCGCCGTATCCTGGACCGACCTGGTGCAGGCCCTGCTCATGGCCGCGGCCTTGATCGTGGTCCCCCTGATCGCATTCCGGGACCTCGGGGGCATCGACACCACATTCGCCGGGATCGCACGAGCCAACAGGAGCTTCCTCGATCCGCTGACGGATGCGCATGGTGAAGCCCTGACGCCGATTGCGATCCTTTCCCTCCTCGGCTGGGGCCTGGGCTACTTCGGGCAACCACACATCCTGGCCCGCTTCCAGGCGATCCGATCCGCCGACCAGGTGCCCGGAGCGCGCCGGATCGCGCTGTCCTGGGTCGGCGTCACGCTCGCCTGCGCCCTGCTGGTCGGGCTGGCCGGCAGCCGCTATTTCTCGCCTGCCCTCGCGGATGCGGAAACGGTTTTCATTCAGTTGGTCGAGGCTTTGTTTCATCCGGTGCTGGCAGGCATCTGCCTCGCGGCCATACTCGCTGCGATCATGAGCACCGCGGACTCCCAGTTGCTGGTTTGCTCCGCCAGCTTCACCGAAGACTTCTATAAATCGGTGTTGCGCCGCGAGGCCACGGACCGGGAACTCGTGCTGGTCGGCCGGGCGGCGGTATTCGGCATCGCCGCGCTCGCGCTAGTACTGGCGATCGACCCTGAGAACAGCGTTCTCGCGCTGGTGGCCTACGCCTGGGCGGGCTTCGGGGCCGCGTTTGGCCCGACGCTGCTGTTGTCCCTGTTTTGGCGGCGCATGACGCGCAACGGCGCAATCGCCGGGATCCTCAGCGGCGGCGTCACGGTAGTGGTCTGGAAACAGCTGGACGGCGGCATCTTCGAACTCTACGAGCTCGTACCGGGATTCCTGATTTCACTGCTGGCGATCCTCGCCACCAGTCTTTGTGACCGCCCGCCGGACGACGCACTGACCGATCCGTTCGATCGCATGGCCGGCGCACCACGGTAAACCCACATCCGGCGCGCCGAAAGAGCCCCCGCCAAAAGCGGGGTCAGGCGATGGAAACCGCGTTCGCCAGATAGACGTCTTGGATCGCGTTGAGCAATTCTACTCCGTCTGCCAGCGGGCGCTGGAACGCCTTACGCCCGGAGATCAAGCCCATACCCCCTGCGCGCTTGTTGATCACCGCTGTGCGCACCGCTTGATGCAGATCATCGCTACCCGACGGACCACCGGAGTTGATCATCCCGATTCTGCCCATGTAACAATTCGCGACCTGATAGCGCACCAGATCGATGGGGTGGTCGCTGGTCAGCTCAGCATAGACCTTAGGGTCGGTCTTGCCGAACTGCAGGACGCGGAAGCCGCCATTGGTTTCCGCCTGCTTCTGCTTGATGATATCCGCCTCGATGGTCGCTGCAAGATAGTTCGCCTGACCGGTGAGGTCCGCGGCGACATGGTAATCGATCCCGTCGTGTTTGAACGCGGGATTCCGCAGATAGGCCCAAAGCACTGTGACCATCCCCAATTCATGCGCAAGGGCAAAGGCGTCCCGCACCTCCTGGATCTGCCGCCGGCATTCCTCAGAACCGAAAAACACCGTGGCTCCGACCGCTACCGCGCCGAGATCGAAGGCCTGTTCAACGTCCGCGAAGAGTGACTGATCAAAGCGATTTGGATAGGTCAGGAGTTCGTTATGGTTGAGTTTGACCAGGAACGGGATCTTGTGCGCGTAGCTGCGCCCTACCGAACCGAGTACGCCGAGGCTTGAGGCGACCGCATTGCAGCCACCCTCAATGGCGAGACGTACGATATTCTCCGGGTCGAAGTAGATCGGGTTGGGGGCGAAGGATGCCCCCGCGGAATGCTCGACCCCCTGGTCGACCGGCAGGATGGAGATGTATCCGGTTCCCGCCAAGCGGCCGTGGCTGAACAGGGCCTGCAGGTTGCGCAACACATGCGGCTTTCGATCACTCTGTGACACCACCCGCGATACGAAATCCGGGCCGGGAAGATGCAGCTGATCCTTGGCGATAGTGGAACAGCGGTGCGCGAGCAGCCTTTCCGCCTCCTCTCCCAACAGCCTCTCGATGTCGATCATACTCGGCTCCTCCAGGTTTCGCAGCGGCGAAAAGCGCTCGCGCTCCTATAGCATAGATGCGATCGGCGAGGATGGGGAACCAGCTGCGTTCCTACCGGCAGCCCCATCTCACGCGACCAAGGCCTCTCCGTCCTCTCCCCGCAGATACCCCAGCAACGGCTGCGGTCGTTGCCACCAGCGCCGCAGATGCCGCGCAGACGCCGCAAATCGGTCCGCGGAAGCGGGGTAGAGGTAGAGGTGGGTGGAGGGGTTTCTGCGCAGCCAGTTCAGCATAGGGGCAATCCAGGTGACCTCGAGCCGTTGCAAAGCCTCGGCCCAAGTGCCGAGATCCGCATCCAGAACACCGCGTTGCAGACCGTCCCAGACCACCA
>JAHEIA010000440.1 GCA_024639625.1 Chromatiales bacterium | reverse complement strand
CTGCGACGGACTTCGCCCAACAAGGTGCGCACCGCTGCCGGCGAAAACAGGCTCGGGGTCCCGCCGCCAAAAAAAATACTAATCAGCGGCCGTCCTTGGACCCATGTCAGATCCTGCTTCAAATCGGAGATCAAAGCTGCCAAATAGCCTTTTTCGTCGATCTCGCTGCTAACCGCGTGGGAATTGAAATCGCAGTACGGACATTTGCGCACACACCAGGGGAAGTGCACATAGAGTGAGAGTGGCGGCAGAGAAAGGGGATCTTCCGGCGCACGCGGCCTGGACAAAGCGGCGTTTCTCGGGGCCTGCGTCAAGCTTGATCCCGCGCTCGCAAATAGGCCAATTCCGACAACGCGCTCCAGTCCACGGCGGTCTTGTAGAATGCGTTGTACGAAGCATAGACGCGACGGGAAAAGTCGTTCTGTTCTGCCAGCTCTGCTACGACCTCAACAGAGATGCGGCGCAGCTCTTGGAGGACATCATCCGGAAACCGGCGGAGCTGCACACCCAATTTGCTGCGCAAGGTTTCCAAGGCCGCGGGGTTGCGTGCCGCGTACTCCGCAAGCAGATCGAGATTCACCACCTTGCAAGCGTTGAGCACGACAGCGCGCAGGTCTTGCGGCAGCGCCTCGAAGGCGGCCTTGTTTATGATCGCCTCCAAGGTTGTACCCGGCTCGTGCCAACCCGGGTAGTAGTAGTATTTCGCTGCCTTGTAGAGACCGAACGCCAGGTCGTTGTAAGGGCCCGCCCACTCCGTGGCATCGATGGCGCCCGACTGGAGGGCGGTGAATAGCTCGCCTCCCGGCAGGTTCACCGGAGTCCCGCCGAGACGCTTCAGGACCTCGCCGCCTAGACCGGGAATCCTCATCTTCAGGCCTTTGAGGTCCTGCAGGCCGTTGATCTCCTTATTGAACCAGCCACCCATCTGCACCCCGGTGTTACCCGCGGGGGCGGGGATCAGCTGGAAACCTTCATACAACTCGCGCCACAACTGCATGCCGCCGCCGTAGTAGAGCCAGGCGTTGAGCTCCTGCGCCGTGAGACCAAAGGGAACGGTGGCGAAAAACTGCGCGGTCTCGCTCTTGCCTTTCCAGTAATAGGCAGCGCCGTGGCCCATCTGCGCAGTGCCCCGGGAGACCGCATCGAAAGTCTCGAAGGGGGGCACCAGTTCGTTGGCGCCGTACACCTTGACGCGGATTCGGCCGCCGCTCAATTCGCCGATCAGATTCGCAAGCTTATTGGCTGAGGTGCCCAGTCCGGGAAAGTTTTTCGGCCAGGTGGTGACCATCTTCCATGCGTATGGGCTGTCCGCGCGGGCGGTCCTGGCGGCGCCTACACCGGAAGTCAGAGCCAGACTGCCGGCACCCAGCTGCTTGACGAACTCACGTCGGCGCATTGGTTGTTCTCCTCGGTTGTGTTGGTTTGCTCGGATCAGATAGGCTGCAGCTTGGCATACGCAACCACCAACCACTTGCTGCCGACCGAAGAAAAATTCACCTGCACTCGAGCGCTGCTGCCCTGACCCTCTGCACTCAGTATGACGCCCTCGCCGAACTTGGGGTGCAGGACTTGCTGGCCAAGGCGAAACCCAACCTCCGTCTCATCGGACCAGCCGCCACGCTGCGGCGCATATACCGGGCGCGAAACCTGTGGCCGCGGCCGGACCTCGTGGAGCAGATCCGCGGGCAGCTCGCGCAGAAAACGCGATGGCAAGGGGTAACTTTCATTGCCGTGGAGTCGTCTGCTTTCGGCATAAGTAAGCACTAACTTTTGCATCGCCCGAGTCATCCCCACATAGCACAACCGCCGTTCTTCCTCCAACCGGGTGGGATCATCGGCGGACATACTGTGCGGAAACAGACCCTCTTCGACCCCGACGATGATGACCAATGGAAATTCCAACCCCTTCGCCGAGTGCAACGTCATCAGCTGGACACAATCCTCATCCTCCGCTCCCTGGGTGTCACCGGCCTCCAACGCCGCATGTGCGAGAAAGGCAGCCAGGTCCGAGACCTCCTCGGCGTCCGCGCGATACTGGAACTGACGACTCGCGTTGATCAACTCTTCCAGGTTTTCCACCCGGTCTACCGCACGTACGTCCCGGCTCTTGCGGTAATGCTCCGCTAGAGCACTGGCATGCACCACATGTTCCACCGACGCCGGCAGCTCTAGGTCCCGAATCTGCGCCTCCAGCTCGGCTATCAGCTCGAGGAACCCGCGCAACGCGTTGGCGGACCTGGCCGGCATGCCCCCCCGCTGGAGCAGATCCTGCGATGCCTGCCACAATGCACAACCGAAATCCCGGGCATGCGCGCGCACCGCGTCAAGGGTGCGCGGGCCGATGCCACGCGGCGGCGTGTTGACACAGCGCTCGAACGCCGGGTCGTCGGACCGGTTGAGCAACAGCCGGAGGTAAGCCAGCGCATCCTTGATCTCGGCGCGCTCGAAGAAGCGCAGGCCACCGTATACCCGATAGGGAACCCGCGCCTGCAGCAAGGCCTCTTCGAGCTGGCGCGACTGGGCCGTGGTGCGGTAGAGCAGCGCGACCTCGCGGCGCAAGTTTCCGTCTTCCAGATGTTGCAGGATTCTCTCGACCGCGAACCGGGCCTCATCGATTTCATTGAAGGCCGAATACAACTCGATGTACTCGCCCGCGCCGCCCGCCGTCCAGAGATTCTTTCCCAAGCGGGAGGGATTGTTGGCGATCAATGCATTCGCGGCACCGAGGATGTTGCCTGTGGAACGGTAATTCTGTTCCAAGCGCAGCAAGGGCGTATCCGGATAGTCGCTGCGCAGATGCTGCAGATTCTCCACGCGCGCCCCGCGCCAACCATAGATCGACTGATCATCGTCCCCGACGACGAACAGATTCCCCCGCTCGCCGGCCAACTGACGCAGCCAGGCATATTGGATCGAGTTGGTATCCTGGAACTCATCGACCAGGATGTGCTGGAAGCGTTCCCTGTAATGCAGCAGGATATCCGGGCGATCGCGCCAGAGTTCGTGCGCCCGCAGCAGCAGCTCCGCAAAATCCACGCAAGCGGCGCGCTGGCAGGCTTGCTCATACTCGGCGTAGATGCGAATCAGCTGCCGCTGGAACGGATCCCCGTTGTCGTCCAGATGTTGCGAACGGCGCCCCTCGTCCTTTTCTCCGTTGATGAACCATTGCACCTGCCGGGGTTGCCATCGGTTCTCATCCAGACTCAGCGCTTTGAGGATGCGCTTGATGAGCCGCAACTGGTCGTCCGAATCCAGGATCTGAAAATGGTCCGTAAGCCCCGCGTCTTTCCAATGCG
>JAHEIA010000439.1 GCA_024639625.1 Chromatiales bacterium | reverse complement strand
AACTGATCGGCAAACCGGATATCGATGGTGGGCTGATCGGCGGCGCGTCTCTCAAAGCTGACGACTTTCTTGCAATTTGCCGGGCCGCTGGTTGAGTCAGGCTGCCTTGCTTCGGTAACGAAAAGATATGGAAACGATTCTCATCGTGCTGCACCTGCTGCTGTCCGCGGGGCTCGTCGCCCTGATACTGCTGCAGCACGGCAAGGGGGCGGATGCTGGAGCTGCATTCGGCAGCGGGGCGTCGGCGACGGTTTTTGGCGCGAGGGGCGCTGCCTCATTCCTATCGCGGACCACGGGTATTCTTGCGGCGCTGTTTTTTCTGACCAGCATGGTGTTGGCCTATTTCGCGACCCAGGCGACGGATGCCCCAGGATTGATGGAGAGCGTGCAGGCGCTGCCGGCAGCAACCCAGGGCGCGCCGGCGATCGAGATCCAGGAGATCCCTGTCGTTCCGCAGAACGGCGCTGGCGAGGCGCCGGTTGGCGACGTCCAATCCAGCGTTCCGCAAGTGGAGCCTGCGGCGCCACTGGAGACTGCCGCACCGGCCGGAGATACCCCGGAGGACGCGACCGACAAGCCGTAACCGACCGCGCCGCGAGAGGGCACGGGAGAAGCGGGAACACGGGTTGCAGAGCAATAGCATAGACATCGCCGATGTGGTGGAATTGGTAGACACGCCGTCTTGAGGGGGCGGTGGCGCAAGCCGTGCCGGTTCAAATCCGGCCATCGGCACCAAATCACAAGGCATCCTGTTTCGCAGGGTGCTTTTTTTCTGTCTGAGATTTGCTAAGTTGTTGATTAAAATGCAAATATACTGCGATTCCTTCTTGACAGCGAGTAGTGAACTGCAATAGACTGCCGGGCATCTTGATGCGCGCAAGGGTTTGCGCCGCAGCGCCGAAGGCTCGGGCAGGAGGGTGGAGAGGTGCTCGAAAACTACTTGCCGATTCTCGTGTTTCTGGTCATCGGAGCGGCTGTTGGAGTCATGCTCGCGACCGTGGGCTACCTGCTTGGCCCGTCGCGCCCAGACCGTGAGAAGTGCTCGCCCTACGAATGCGGCTTCGAGGCCTTCGAGGACGCTCGCATGAAGTTTGACGTCCGTTACTACCTGGTTGCCATCCTGTTCATCATCTTCGATCTGGAGATCGTATTCCTTTTCCCCTGGGCCGTGGTGCTGGAACATATCGGGCCGGCAGGATTTATCGCGATGCTCATCTTCCTCGGCGTGCTGGTAGTTGGTTTCATCTACGAATGGAAGAAGGGGGCGTTGGAATGGGAATAGAAGGCGTCTTGGAAAAAGGCTTCGTCACCACCACCGCCGACAAGCTAATCAACTGGGCCAGAACGGGGTCCATGTGGCCCATGACGTTCGGACTCGCCTGTTGTGCGGTGGAGATGATGCAAGCCGGCGCGTCGCGTTATGATCTCGACCGTTTCGGGATGTTGTTCCGGCCCAGTCCGCGCCAGTCCGACGTGATGATCGTCGCCGGCACCTTGGTAAACAAGATGGCCCCGGCGTTGCGTAAGGTATACGACCAGATGGCGGAGCCGCGCTGGGTGATCTCCATGGGTTCCTGCGCCAACGGGGGGGGGTACTACCACTACTCGTATTCCGTAGTGCGCGGCTGCGACCGTATCGTGCCGGTGGATATTTACATCCCGGGTTGTCCGCCGACCGCCGAGGCGCTGCTCTACGGAATCCTGCAGCTGCATAGCAAGATTCGACGCACCAACACCATCGCTCGCTAGCCCTCGATTGTAATGAATGCCATGTCTGCACCGTCTCCGCAAGAACGCTTGGAAGACCTGGAAGAGCAACTCGAAGAGCAGTTCGGCGAACTCGGGTGCGAGGTATCCCGTGCTTTTGGCGAGATTACCATGGTCGTTCCGCATCAGCACCTGCTGCCGGTTGCGGGCAAACTCAAGCGTGGCAAGGCATTTGCGTTTGAGGAGCTGATCGATCTTTGCGGCGTCGACTACGCGACCTACGGTCGCGGCGAATGGACCACCGATTCCGCGTCCTCGTCCGGTTTCGGGCGCGGAGTCAATCCGCAGCAAACAGAGTACGACGCGAATCGCTTCGCGGTGGCCTATCATCTTTTGTCCGTGAGCAAGAATCAGCGACTGCGGGTAAAGGTATTCGCACCGGGGTCGCCACCCCTGCTGCCCTCGGTGGTGGGAGTGTGGAGTGCGGCGAACTGGTTTGAAAGGGAAGCCTTCGACCTGTTCGGGATCCTGTTCGACGGGCATCCCGACCTGCGCCGCATTCTCACGGATTATGGCTTCATCGGCCACCCGTTTCGCAAGGACTTCCCGCTGATCGGCCAGGTCGAGATGCGCTACGATCCGGAACTGCAACGGGTGATTTACGAGCCGGTCGAAGTCGAGCCACGTACCCTGGTGCCACGTGTCCTGCGAGCGGACAATCGTTACGCGAGCGCGGACGGCGCTGACCTGGAATCCGATACCGAATAGATCTGATGCCTGAGATCCGAAACTACACCTTGAATTTCGGTCCTCAGCACCCGGCCGCCCATGGGGTGTTGCGGCTGGTGCTGGAGATGGACGGGGAAATCGTCGAGCGCGCAGACCCTCATATCGGACTGCTGCACCGGGCGACGGAAAAACTGGCGGAGAGCAAGCCGTACAACCAGAGCATCGGCTACATGGATCGCCTGGATTACATGTCGATGATGTGTAATGAACACGGCTACGTGCTGGCGATCGAGCGGCTGCTCGGCATCGAGGCGCCGTTGCGCGCCCAGTACATCCGCACCATGTTCGACGAGATCACCCGTCTCCTCAACCACTTGCTGTGGCTGGGGACGCACGCGCTCGACGTCGGCGCCATGACCATGTTCCTCTACTGCTTCCGCGAGCGGGAGGATCTGCTGGATTGCTACGAGGCGGTGTCCGGGGCGCGCATGCACGCGACCTATTATCGGCCGGGCGGCGTGTACCGAGATCTGCCGGAGCAGATGCCTCAGTACAAGCCCAACAACTGGCGGGACGACAAGGAGATCGCGCGGCGCAACGCCAACCGCCAGGGCTCATTGTTGGATTTCATCGAGGACTTCAGCGAGCGGTTTCCCACCTACGTGGATGAATACGAGACCCTGCTCACCGAGAACCGGATCTGGAAACAGCGTACCGTGGGCATCGGTGTCGTATCGCCCGAGCGGGCCCTGCAACTCGGTTTTACCGGCCCCATGCTTCGCGGCTCCGGTTTCGCCTGGGACCTGCGCAAGAAACAGCCTTATGCGGCCTATGACCGGGTCGAGTTCGACATCCCGATCGGCATCAACGGGGACA
>JAHEIA010000438.1 GCA_024639625.1 Chromatiales bacterium | reverse complement strand
GCATGCGACCGGCTTCCAGTTCGATTTCGACCTGCAGGTGCCCAGCACGAAAGAGATCGAAGCGAAACTCGGATTGAACATACCCGCAGTGGATTCCCTCGCGCTGACTGGAGAGCTTTCCGGGAGGGAGGGCCAATACCGGCTCGACGAGCTCAGCGGTGCCCTGGGGGATACCCGGGTCACGGGAGGTTTTGAAGTTGATATGTCGGGGGACAGGCCGCAGCTCCTGGGGGCGTTGCATATCCCAAGTATCGATGCGGGACCCTTTTTTCAGGCCGTGGAGGACGTGGATGAGTCCACAGTACAGGTTGTGGAGCAGGGAAAGGGGGGTGAACAAAGTCAAGCCCGGGAATGGGACCTCGATGCGGATGTCCTGACAGCCGAGCCGCTTGCGCTGTTTGATGCAGAGATCAGCCTCGCCCTCGATAAGGTCATCGGAGCATCCTTTTCCCTGGAAGAAGCATCGCTGGGTTTGAAGGTCGCCAATGGCAGACTAACCTCGCCGGTGGCTGTTATCGTCGCTGGCGTGCCGTTCAAGGGCCAGATCACGCTTGGCGACGCGGAGGGCATGCCGGAGGTGAACGCATCGCTGACGGCCGCAGGCACCGAAATCGGTGGGCTGGCAAAGCTGTTGGTTGACGCCGAAGGCATCGAAGGGCGGTTCGAAATCGCCCGGCTCAACCTTTCGGCCCGTGGGAAGACACTGCGCGCACTGGCCCTGAGCTCGGCACTGAGCTTTTCTCTGTCTGAGGCATCCCTGTCATACGGACACGACACCGGCGGTCAGCCGGTCGAGTTCACCTTGAACAGGTTGGAAATGGACTTTCCCGCCGGGCAGAGCTCCCGTATTACTGCACAGGGTGCATTGCTCGGTGAGCCTGTCTCCCTGGAACTCGAGGCGGGAAGTTTCCTGGAAAAGTTTATTGATAAGCAGTGGCCCATCGAACTCACGGCTACCGGGAGCGGCGCCCGACTCGGCGCCAACGGCATTGTGGCACCGTTTGGCGAAACCCGCATCGCTTTCGATTTGGCCGGGGAGCGCATCGGTGATCTGGCCCGCTGGGTTGGTATTTCCCAGGAAGCAGCAGCTGGTTACCAGCTGGAAGGTGAACTTTTTGCCACCGCTGCCGCCTTGGGTGCACGCGTGGAGCAGGGGCAGCTGGCGGACACCCGCTTTAACGGTGAGGTTGGAATTCGCCGGGAGAGTGGAAAAGCGGTGACCATAATCACACTCGACGCCGGTGTCGTCGACCTCGACCGATTGATGGAACTGTTCCCCGAACATGAGCGGGCTCAGGAGCCGCAGGACGCCGGGAAACAATACGCCGTCGACGTGCCGATCCTGCCCAAGGGTATCGAGATCTTTGATTCGGACATCGAACTGTCTGTCGACAGGCTCAAGACAGGATCTGTCGACGTCAGCCGGGTCAAGGTTTCCAGCCAGATCAGGGGCGGGTATGTCCGGCGGGCGCCGTTTCAGGTGGCTATCGCCGACGCGTTTTTCCGGGGTGGACTCGGTGCCGATCTGCGCGGTGACCTGCCCAAGGTCGATTTCGACCTGAAATCCATGTCACTGAACATAGGCGAGCTATTGGAGAAACTGGACCTGGTCAGCGGGCTGAGCTTGGCCACCGAACAAGTCGAGATCTCGGCTGTACTTGAAGGCGCGAGTGCCCGGGATATGTTGGTGGGCTCTGAGTTTTCCGCCGTTTTGCGGGGCGGCATGTGGCGGATAGGCCATTCCAACTTGAAAAAGACCCTGGATGTCGCCATCGGCAAGGCCACGATTACCGCCCGTCGGGATCAGCCTGCCATCTTGTCACTCAATGGCAATATCGACCGGACACCGTTGCAGATCAGGCTGAAGACTGATTCCCTGGCAAGCTTCGCCCAACCCAAGGAGCGTATTCGCCTGGATGCCGGTATTGCTGTGGCAAAGGCCGATATCCAGCTCTCAGGTATCGCCCCGCTACCGGTCCGGATCGACGATCTGCACTTTAAGCTGGCACTCAAGGGTCGGCAGTTGAGCGACTTCGACGAACTTCTGAATGTCGCGCTTCCGCCCTGGGGTCCCTACAACCTGCGGGGTGAGTTCGGTACCCTCGAGACCGGCTATTTTATTCGTGGTCTCTATCTGGATGTGGGAGACAGCGATTTCAGAGGAAATCTGGAGTTCAATGGTGTTAAGACACCACCGCGACTGGTCGTCGATCTTGCGGCAGATAGCATACAGCTCGATGACTTCGATTTAGGTAGTTGGTCAGTACAGGGTGATGAGCGAGCGGCCGGTACTTTACCCGATAGGCGTGAAACCTCTGCCGCCGCGGCCCGTGCGCTGCTGTCACCTGCGGTCATGCGCAGCATCGACGGAGCCCTGAGTGTTCAGGTTGGGGAGGTGCTGTCGGGCAAGGATAAGCTGGGCAGTGGCAGGTTGGGCGCAACCCTGGAGAGCGGCCGTTTGTCAGTCGACCCACTCGCCCTCGACATTCCCGGAGGTTCAGTGGATCTGGCGTTCGCGCTGGAGCCGACCGACACTGATCTCGCTCTGAGTACAAGGGTTAAGATCGAACGTCTGGATTACGGGTATCTGGCACGTCGCATCGACCCGGATTCGACGGTTTCCGGCCTTATCAGCGTGGACGCGGATGTTTCGACACGAGGCTCCAGCCCGGCCAATGTCATGCACGAATCGAACGGGCACATTGATTTCGCGGTTTGGCCAGAGGGCATCAATGCCGCTGTTTTCGACCTGTGGTCAACCAATCTACTGATCTATGTTTTGCCGCTTCTGGATCCAAGCAACAGGTCTGAGGTTAACTGTCTGGTTGCACGTTTCCAGCTTGAGGATGGGATCATGCTCCCTTCGGCCGTTCTTGCAGACACCACCCGTGTCCAGGCTTCCGCCACCGGCGTCATCGACTTCAGATCGCAGACCATCGATTTCCGGGTGGTGCCCCGGCCGAAGCGGCCCCAGATGTTCAGCGCTGAGACTCCGCTTCAGATCCAGGGTGCTTTTTCGGACTTCGCGGTGGGGGTGAGTCCCGGTTCCCTGTTGGGGACGACGGTCCGTATCATCACCAGCCCGGTTGTGGTGCCGTTCCAATGGGTTTTTACCAAACGCCCCCCCGCGGACGGCGAGGCCGCCTGCCAGCAGGTATGGGATAAGGTGCCGGTATCTCAGCCGTCGGAGCAGGCGGAAACAGCTGCAAAACGGATTGTTCAATAATCAACGAAATTCGTCTCCTGCGCTGTCAACCAGCCCCAACAGGGGAATGAGGGGGGGGCGGGTGGCAGTGGCTATCGCATGGTGTC
>JAHEIA010000053.1 GCA_024639625.1 Chromatiales bacterium | reverse complement strand
ATTGTTCATACAGTTCCTGCAGATAGCTGTCCGCCGCCTTACGGGCTTCCTCGCTCGCCCCCACCCGATCGAAGATCGTTGTCTGCATCCTCGCGATCTCGCAGATCAAGCCGGCGCCGAAAGAGCTGATGGTAACACCCGCGTGACGCCGGTGATTGTTGAGGGGAAGGTTGACGAAGGCGAGCTTTCCGCTGCGCAGCAACGTAGAGTAGGCCGCCCAATCGCCCGCGACCTTGAAACTAGCGATAAATTCCAGATTCTCCTGCAAGACTTGCCGCAACTCCCTCCTGCGAAAAACGACAGCACTGACGTTGGGTATCGTATTTTTCACGATCAGGTTCGAACGCAACTCCTTCTCCGCGGCGCCGGTCCAAGGAGCCTTCCATTTCTTCTCGTCGACGTCCTTGACGTAATCCAGGTAGTTGTTCGCCATCACCTTGCCCGAAGCGTCGACTTGTCGGGATTCCGCGTAGGCGAGAACTACATCCGGATCGTTGAACCGGCTTGCCACATGATCAAGAAAATCGGCTTCAGCGAAATCATCGGCCTCCGCAATCCAGACCAGATCCCCTCGGGCAAGTTCTACCCCCTTGAGCCACTGACGAAACACGGACCCCGAGTTTTCCTGATTGACGACCAGTTCGAAATCGTAATCCGTTTCACTGCGTAGCTTCTCCAGAATCTGCACGCTGTCGTCGCTGGATGCGTCGTCCAGGACGATCACCTCATAGACCGGATAGCGTTGACCGAAGATCGAATCCAAACGCATCTTCAAGTGATCTGCGTAGTTGTAATTCGGGACGATCACCGACACCTTGAACTGCGGTTCGCCGGCCTGCTCCAACAAAAAGTGTAGATAATCGACCCAGCCGAACTGCTTTTCGATCAGATCTTTCCCTCGCGCTCCCAGGCTGGTTCGTTTCTCGTCATTCAACAGGAGTTCGGCAACTGCCTCTGCCATCAGCAACTCGTCCATATAGGGCACCAACACGCCTGCGCCCTGCTCGATTAGTTCAACGCAGCCGGTAGCGTCGGCAAAGGCAACCGTCGTCAAGCCGTAACTGAAGGCCTCGATCACCACCGAGGGGAAGGGGTCTTCACGTGAGGGAAGGAGAAACAGATCGGCCCCTGCAAAATACTCTCCCACATTCTCCACGCGCGGCAATAAGCGAACGTGATCTTCAAGACCGAGCACATCGGCATCGTGGTTCAGCCATTGGACAAGGGATTTGTCCTCACACCCAAGCCAGACGAAGACCGCCTGCGGACACTGCTCGACCACGCCCTTAGCGACGCGCACGAAGACATCGATGCCCTTGCGCAAATCAGCCCATCCCGCGCCAAGGACGATCTTGCTGTTCGCGTCGATAGCCAAACGATCCCGAAGATCCCGGCGGACCCGATCAAGGCTGCGCGGTGGTTGTGCGGGTTTGTAGAGCCCCTGGGGACGCACCAGTGTCTTGTCTGCTGCATCCGGAGCGAACTGCAGAAAACCCTCGCGCACCATGTCGGCCGCAAATACGACCCGGTCCGCTGATTCACCAATATTTCTGACCTGCTCTTCGAGCCCGTACTCACGGATCAAGGTCGGCAGTTCGTGTACCAGATGGATCACGCGAAATCCCGCGTTCTTCAACATCGCAGCGATGTTGCCGGTGACCGCCGTATTGCAGATTGCCGCTTCGACACCGTCATAGCGCAACAATCGGAGTTCCTGCTGTTGATGGGCCTCGTCGGTCACCTCGCTCGCGAAGTTGTGGACCTTACCCTCTTTTTCGAAGAGGGGCATGAGTTCTCCCTCGCCGATCGTGACTATGTCTACTTGGTAGTGAAAATGTTTGCGTAGGCCGCGGACCATGTGCAGCGCATTCTGCTGCGCCCCATGATTGTGGGCATCATGGGTTACCAACACCAAACGGCGCCTGCGCTTGAAGCGTTGGAACCTTTTAGGCCAACGCTGCAGCGCATCGCGAGTCGCTTCCAGATAGGCATATCCGTGTCTCCGGTCCGGCTCGAGATACGCCCCTTCCGCCCATTCGTTCCAGGCGTTGATGAATACCAGTCTCTCGCTGCATACGGGAAACTGGTCTGCGTATTGGCAAGCGGATTCGAGCCAGTGTTGGTAAATCTCCGGGGTGGAGCCGTGGAAAGTGGTGCCGCTCGCCTGGCGGCGCGCCTCGTTGTCCCACGAGGGGCAGACGCCTTTGATCATCGGATAAGGCGGGGCGTCAAAAGCGATCGACTTCTCGAGCATCGATTCGTAGGAAAGCACCAGCCCCCGGTATTCGGGGTTCAGCAGCTCGAGATCATCCAATCGCTGCACATTGCGCGCGACCTTGTGCGGAGGAAACTCTACGCCGGCATCGAAACCGAAGGGTCTCGGATCATCAACGTCGAATTGAGCGCAGACCAGGAAGAGCTCGCCCAAACCGACGTCGCGGCAGTACTCCCTCCACATGGCCGCTGTTTGGGTCGGATCCGGTAACAAAGACGGCCGATACACCATCACCAACAGGCGGCCGCCGACGCGGATATAACGTGGGTCGCGAAGCACAGGTTCCAGCGCCCGAATGAAATCAAGTTCGTCTTGCGGAGAGTATTCCTGGCCAATCAGTACCGCCCGGTCCTCACCGTCCCAGGTACGAGTCCAATTTTCGTTGGCCCAGTTGATGCAGAATCCAATATCCAGCTCCGGATCCGCCAAGAACTGCTGCAAGGGCCGCTCTAAGAGCCGCTCCCCATGGAACCAGTAGTAATGGAAGCAGAAGCCCTGTATCCCGTAATTCTTCGCCAGTTCCACTTGCCGCCGCTGCACCTCCGGCAGCCGCAAATCGTAAAAACCCAACTCTCCCGGCAGACGCGGTTGGTAATGGCCACGAAATTGCGGGACCGCCTTGGATACGTTGGTCCATTCCGTAAAACCCTTGCCCCACCAGACATCGTTCTGGGGAATCGGATGAAACTGAGGCAGGTAAAACGCGATAAACCTGATGTCGAACGCCGTCTGATCGTGTTGTCGAAACTCTTCGTAGGTGGCCGCACGGGAACCGGGCAACACCATCAGTTGCTGGGCGTGCATGCGATTCGCATCCACGTTTCCTATCCAGGGACGCGGATTCCGGCCTTCGGCTTGCCCTGCGCCCAGGTAATGCACCAACGGGTTGAGTCCCGCATCCTCGATGTCCGGATAGCGCCGCAGGTACCCGCTGGTGCTAAATTTGGGTCCCGGGTCGTACCCGTAGCGATAACCGCTGGTCACATAGTGGCCCAGCGGGGTCAATCCGCTATCTTGTGCTTCCGGGTAGCGTTCCAGATACCAAGCAGAATCAAACAGCGGGTTGGGATTCTTCCCCTCGAACCCGCCGTATTCCAGATAGTGGGCAAGGGGATTCAGTCCCATCTCGGCAAAACCGGGAAGCTGTTGAAGGTAGAAGTCGGTGTCAAACAGCGGGTGCGGATTGTAGCCCGCCTTTGCGCCACGCTCCAGGTAATGCCGATAAGGTGCGAGTCCTCTTGCCCGCGCGTCGGGATACGCCTCGAGGTACCATTTCCCGGCAAACAACGGGTTCGGATCGAAATCGCCGCCGGCGCCAAACTCCAGAAAATGCGCCAGCGGATTCATCCCCGACTCGGCGACCTCGCGATGCGTCCGCAAATACCAGTCGGTATCGAACAGGGGATGGGGGTCGAGTCCGCTCGAGACACCGAACTCCAGATAGTGCGAGAGCGGATTCAACCTTTCTTCGGTGACCTTCGGGTTTCGTTGGCAATACCAATGAGTATCGAAGAAAGGGTTTGGGTCTTTGCCCTGCGCTGCCCCGCAATCAAGATAATGCGCGAGGGGGTTCACGCCTGATTCGCGAACCTCACGGTACTGTGTATACCAGGTGGTATCGAACAGCGGATGAGGTTTGTATCCGTTCTTGGCCCCAATCTCGAGAAAATGCTGACAGGGACTCGACCCCCCGTCCTTGGCATCTGGATAGCGCTGTAGATACCAGGCGCTGTCGAACAACGGGTTAGGGTCCACCTGTCCGGATGCCGCAAACCCCAGAAAATGTGTCAGCGGATTCAGGCCGGTGGCCAACAGATCAGGGTGGGTTCGCAGATACCAATCGGAGTCGAAGAGCGGATGGGGGTCTGCTCCACCGCTCGCACCGCGCTCCAGGTAGTGCACCAGCGGATTCAACTGCTCAGCGGCAACGTCCGGGTGGTGCTCCAAGTACCAGCGGATATCGAAGAATGGGTTTGGATTCAGCCCCTCCGCGACCCCGACGGACAGAAAGTCCGCCAGAGGATTGACGGTCGTTTCCGCGAGTGCCGGCTTCTGCGTGAGGTACCATGGGATGCTGAACAACGGGTGCGGGTCCCGCCGACGCGCGGCACCAGTATGGAGAAAATGCAGCAAGGGATTGCTCTTTTGCTCGGCGACTTCGGGGTTCTGTTCGCAGTACCACTGACTGTCAAACAGGGCCTGCGGATTCAAGCCGAGTTTCGCACCGACCTCGCAATAGTGGCGCAGCGGATCCAGCCCCGCGGCTGCGACTTCCGGGTACTGACGGAGATACCAATCCGCATCGAACAACCCGGAGGACGCCAATTGCTGCAATTCGTTCGCCGTCCGGCGCACCTGCGCTAAGCGAGAAGGCAATTGAAACGAGATCCCCCACCACAGAAACCTCAGCGTGGAACCAAGTACCCGCGCGAACCGGCTTCCAGGATAGGAGATCGCCAACAATGGACGCGCCACGCGCCACGCCGGAGTGGCGCGGATCCGTTCGAGTTCGGATTGCCACAGCCGCGACTCGCGGCGACGGTCCTCGGCCCGCGCACGCTCGCTCCCCAATTCGCGTTGTTTGCGGCCCAAGATTTCCTGCGTCGCGAGATTGCGCGCCGTCTCCGCGGCAACCGTTCTGCGCAGGCTTTCAGTCTCTTCCTCCCCGCCCGCCACCCTGCCTCGCAGGCGCAGCATCTCCTGTTTCGCCTGCTCCGCCTCCTGGGCTTGGTAAAGCACTTCCTCGCGCAATCGGCTCACCTCAACCCGACTCGCCATCAAGTCCGCTGACAACTTCTTCGATTCTCGACCGCTCTGGGCCAGTTCCGCGCGGGCTCGTGCCAGATCCCGGGCGTGGGCAACCACCTCTTCACCCAGCTGCTGTTCCTTGTTTCGACCGGCAATCAACTGCATCTCGAGTTGTTCGACCTTTTGCCGTTGTTCCTCGAATTGCTCTCTTGCCTTTCCCAATTGCTTACGGTCGGCTACCCGCTTTTCGCTCGCGGCCAGAGCAGCGGACAAGTCCTCGATCTGCCTGCCTGACTGCTCGAGCTCACGGCGCAGTCCCTCCAGCTGTTCCACCCGCCGCGACAATTCATCCCGCAGGCGTTCGCCTTCCAATCGGCTTGCCGCCAAGTCCCCCGCGATGCGTGCGATCTCAGCGTCCCGCTGTTTGAGTTCCTCGCGCAAGCGCTCCGACTCCCGAAGCTGCTGCGACAATTCCCCCCCAAGGCGTTCCAGCTCCTGGTCACGCCCGGATAACTCCCCACGGACACGCTCTAGTTCCTGCTCCCGCCCGGACAACTCCCCGCCTAAGCGTTCCAGCTCCTGGTCGCGCCCGGATAGCTCTCCGCGGACACGCTCTAGTTCCTGCTCCCGCCCGGACAACTCCCCGCCTATGCGTTCCAGTTCCTGGTCGCGCCCGGACAGCTCGCCGCGCACCTGCTCCAATTCCTGCCCGCGCCCAGACAGCTCCCCGCCTAAGCGTTCCAGCTCCTGGTCGCGCCCCGACAGCTCCCCACGCAAGCGCTCGACATCCTTCTCCCGCTCCGAGAGTTCCCATTGCAAGCGTTGGCCTTCCGAGCTGTTCGCGGTTAGCGCCTCCGTCAGCTCAGCGACTTGCTTAGCCCCCCGGTCGAGCTCCGCCTGGAGTCGTCCCATCTCTTTGCCGCGCAGGGCATTCTCTTTGCGCAGCCCCTCCACCTCCGAGGCGAGCGAATAAAGGCCTGCCGAAGCGGAGCCAAATACCGCGGAGGCCGCGGCAAACTCGGAGAAGGTTGCGTCGAGAACACGGAAACTGGCGTCCCTGTCGCCAACCCGAGCCAGCTTCAGCATCTCTTTGTAAGCGGTACTCACCCATTCGGGCACACCGGTACCGGGCGCCAAATCGTCCAACCTCTTTTTCTGATGACGGTGCCGCCGATCAAGAAACGCATCGATTTCCTCGGCTGCGTCCTCGAAGGCGACCGGCCAAGCAATCCCCAGCCGCTCGGCCACCACACGCATGGCAGAGCGCCAATCCGCCAGGAGATCGTCATAGGTCGTGACGCAGCGAGGCATTCCGCGGGTCTCCCGCTCCGCCTCGAGAACGTGCCGCAACCAGACCAGATGAGACTGTTCATAGGCGAACCCGTCTCTCTTCCGTAACGACTCGGCCACTTCAAGGGGGTTGCGCAGCGGAATCACCGGCAGCCCAGTGATGCCGCAGCTCTTCAGCACATCGAGCCACAATGGCAGCAACCGGCAGATCCGCGGGTCTTTGAGCACAAACAGAGGGGCTTGCGGAAAATCCGTATCCAGATAATCGGCTATGAGTTCCTTGTAGAGGGTCGCATCCGCCGACTCGAGCCAATCCCTGTCCAATGAACGCCAGTCGTGCCAGTACGACCCCGCCGATCGCAGAAGCTGATCGTGGATGTTCTCTAGATCCCGGGATTCCCAGAAGCCGGCTTCGTTGTTGCCTGCGACGGGAGGCATCAGGTTCTTCGGCAGTTCAGCCCCGAGCAGACTGACAGCCCGGGTGAAGGCCGAGGTGCCACTTCGATGCATACCGAGAACTAGGATCGCCCGCCGCCCAACCTCGATTCCGCGCGTGTCCGCTAGCTCGACTGAAGGGTTCCCCGCTGGCTCGCGCGGCCCGCTATTCCTGGCTTTCCGATTCTTGCGGCGCGTATCCTGGCCGCCACTCGATGCTACGCCTGACAAGTTCTTTTGCCTCGATATAATATTCCAGAGCGGTCGATCAGTCGCGCCGAAAGAGACCAGAATGATCGCCAAACAAACGTTTTTCGTCGACCCGGGTTCCGCACAGACCGTCTTGCCTCGCCGGCGGCACGTCAGCGACGTGCTGCACGTGGTGGATCCGCAATGATCTCCCGCAGAACCAGCAGGATGAAAGACACCGTATAATCACAATTAATGGCTCTACAGACAAGGCGCAGCCTGGCCTCCGGCGCACAGCGCAACACGGCAGTTCCAGTCTACAGGGCTCAGCCGGGGCGATCGAGACGCAGATCCTTGTTCCTGCCAAGGTTCCGGCAGCGCCAGCACGCCAGAGTGGGTGGCGGCACGATACACAAGGAATCCAGAAGGTCAATGCGACCGGTCGCTTCCGCGGCACCGACCAGGCAGCAGGGAAACCAGGCATCTTCTGCCGCCCCCGGAAACCACAGCAAGCACCGGTTCCGCAATCCACACGGTGGCCCAAGCTAGACAGCCAACACCGCTCAGCTTCGATAGCTCGCGCAGCTGTTCTCGGTCTCCCAGACCACAACCTCTTTTACCGGCAAACCCTGGGCGGATATGCGTTCGAAGAGCAGCCGAGCGATGTTCTCCGCAGTAGGGTTAGCATCCATCACGTAGACCCTTTCGCCCGCCGCCTGCAGCAGCGGCAGCACCGGGTCCTCCCGGTGCAGCAGCATATTGTGGTCGATTTGCGAATCGATCCAGTTCTTCACCTGCTGCTTGATTTCGTTGAAATCGACGAGCATGCCACTGGCAGCGAGCTCTTGCCCCTCGATAATGATCACGGCGCGAGCGTTGTGTCCGTGCAGATGACGACACTTACCCTGGTAGTTCAGGAGACGATGTCCGTAACAAAAGGCGACCGACTGGGTGACGCTGAACATGGGTCTCAGGAATTCAGATCTGAACAGGGTGTGCGCAGCTGCCGATTCGGGCCAATCGGCCCGGTCAGCGGAGCGCCTAGGACAAACATGAGGGTTCCCCCAAACCACACCGGCTATACGTCATCCCAGTGTTCGATCGCATGTTCGAGAGCGGGCAGCGGATCGGGGTTCGCGTCAGGGTCATATTCGGTCCAAAAATCCGTGTTGATAACGAAAACCGCGGCAAGCAGCCACAAGAGCGCGATTAGCAACGCGGCGAACACATAATAGCGTGAAATCCTGTAGGCGTACCAAAACGGGCCGGACCGCCGGAGCTCCGGGTCTTTCCAAGTCTGCGCCAGAACGACGAGCGCCAACAAGCCCACCGCTGGAAGCAGCCAGGACAACAGGCTTGCAGCCGCCACCAGCAGCACGATCAGTAACTCCATCACTCTAACCGCCTCATCAAGCATGACTTTCCGCGGCCTACCGATGCGTCCAGCGGTCGCGATCCTGGTTTCACCCGGCGAACTGCGGCGCCTATCTCAGGGGCAGCCAGAGGGCAACGCAGGCGCCTCCCAACGGACTGCGACGGACGCTTAGATCCCCCCCGTAGAGACGCACGATCTCGCTCGCCGTCGCCAAACCGATGCCGTGCCCAGGTCGGGTCTGGTCGACCCGAACCCCCCGCTGAAGCACGCGCACCGCCGCGTCATCCGGCACGCCGGAGCCGTCGTCTTCCAGAGCAAACTCGAGACGCCGCGGGGCATCCGCAGCCTGGGCCCGGACGCGCACCTTGCTCGCGCAGTATTTCCAGGCATTATCCAGGAGGTTGCCGAGGACTTCCATCAGGTCACCCTCGTCTCCCTGAAAACGCAGGCTCGCAGGAACCTGCAGGTCGAGCTCTACTTCCTTTTCCCGATACACCTTGCGCAACGCCGCTGCTAAGCGTTCGATGAGCGGCCGCAACGGGACCTGCCGAGCAAGATGGATGCGCCCGGAGCTGGTAGCCCGCCCGAGCTGCCGGGTGACCATTTGACTCATGCGCTGGGTCTGCTCGGACATGACCGAACGCAGCTCGGCATCGTCCGCCTCCGCAGCTGCCTGCATCACCGCCAGCGGGGTCTTCAGACCGTGGGCCAGATCGTCCATGGCATGTCGATAGCGGACCTCTCGCGCTTGGGCGTGGCGAATCAGCGAGTTGATATTTTCGGTGAGCTGCTCGACCTCGCGCGGATAGCCACCAGGGAGTTGCTCCTGTTCGCCCTCTTCTACGCGCTGCAGATCCCGCGCGACCTTACGCAGGGGTTTTAGGCCCCAGGCGAGCACCCCTGCTTGCGCCATGAGAAGCACCACCACCACCCCGCCAAGCCAGAGCCAAAGGGTGCGCCGATACTCGCCGATTTCCCGATAAAACGGCCCCATCCCCTGGGCGACAGAAAATGTGTAGAGCTGCTCGCCGCCGTCGAACCGCTCCCAAGCCACGCCGAACGACAGGCTATAGAGACCCTCTCCACCGGGTCCGCCCAACTGCTGAAAACTGTAATGTCCCGGCTGCTCCTGCCGTTGAAAGGGGGGCAGCCCTCCAGTGATGGAGGCGGATCTCCACGCGAAGTCCTCACCTGCAACCTGAGCGTAGAACCCCGAGTCAGGTTGGTTGAACCTGGGATCGGGCAGCAGGTCGGGCAAACGAAGCCCACCCCCGGCGTCATCCTGAGTCGCTGCGAGCAGCGCATAGATCTGCCCCAACAGTCGGTCACGCATGGCCTGTTCGCTGCTGCTGCGGAATGCCCGATCCAGGGTAACCCCGGTCAGCCCGAGAAAGCCCACCATCAGGATGCTCGCCGAGAGCGCCAGACGGGCATGCAGCGACCACTTCATGCCGGGTTGCGCGGCAGGTTGAAGCGGTAACCGCGCCCACGCAAGGTCTCGATGGGTTGATAACGGGATTCGGGATCGAGCTTGCGCCGCAAACGGCCGACGAACACCTCCAGGACATTGCTGTCCCGATCGAAGTCCTGATCGTAGATATGATCGGTGAGCTCAGTCTTCGACACCACCTCGCCCGCATGCAGCATCAGATAGCGCAAGACCTTGTATTCGTACGCGGTAAGGTCGATCGGGCGATCGTCTACCGTTACCGCCTGACTCCGCGTATCGAGGCGAACCGCACCACAGGTGAGCTGCGGTTGGCTCCAGCCCGCGGCGCGGCGCAGCAAGGCGTTAACTCTGGCCAGCAATTCCTCCACGTGAAAGGGTTTGACCAGATAATCGTCAGCCCCCGCTTCCAGACCTTCCACCTTGTCCTGCCAGCGCTCACGGGCGGTAAGAATCAGGATCGGGAACGCCCTGCCCTGCTCGCGCAAACGCTGGATCACCTGGATGCCCGAGAGCTTGGGCAGTCCAATGTCGACGATCCCGAGATCCAGCGGGTACTCCAGGCCGAGGTACAGCCCCTCCTCGCCATCCGCAGCAAGATCGACCGCGAAACCCTCTTTCTGCAGCCGCTCATCCAGTTGCCCGCGAAGTGCAGCCTCGTCTTCTATGACCAGGATCCTCATGGCGCACCCTCGGATCAGCGGTAGGAGCGGCGGGTGGGACGACCCAACACCTCGCCGCTATCACCGTCGACCTGCATGCGACGGACCCTGCCGTCCTCGGTCAGGATCTTGATCTCGTGTAGCCGCCGCCCGTCCTGCTCGATCGTATCCGTCGACAGGATCCGGGCGCCCGTTTGCGAACGGATGCGGTCCACCGCCGAATCCAGACTTACGCCCCGGCCACCACTCTTCGCCCGGGGGCTGCGACCACTTTCCCACCACGACTCATCGTCTCGCGGC
>JAHEIA010000437.1 GCA_024639625.1 Chromatiales bacterium | reverse complement strand
ACGGCAGTGGAAAGGGCGGCGGCGATGTGGGTCAGTTTCATGTTCGTTCCTCCTAAGGGTTTGTGGTTGGTTGCACGTTCGCCAGTGCGTCCGTGTTGGAGGAAATGATAGGCCCCGCCGTCAACCGCGGCCGTGATCCTTTGCACCCGAGGTTTGTGCGATATTTACCTTGCCGACAGAAGCGTGCTGAGATCCGCCGAACCGGGGTCAGTCTAGCGGCTATTGATATTTCCCGGCGCCACTAATAGCCTTGGAAGGGCGGCGAAGCATTCGCTCCTTCCTCGCTCGACAATCGCCTTTGCTCACCAAACGGAAACGCCGATGCGGCGTGTTGGAGGTGGATGTGTTAGAAAACTTGCCCCTGTTCTCCGGACTCACGGACGACGAAGTACGGACTCTGGAATCGCATTCCCACCGCAAGACCTATCGAAAGAACACCATCGTGATGGAAAAGGGGGACGAGACCTCGTCACTCTATGTGCTGCTATCGGGTGGGGT
This sequence comes from Chromatiales bacterium, assembly GCA_024639625.1. Classification (GTDB taxonomy): domain Bacteria; phylum Pseudomonadota; class Gammaproteobacteria; order Chromatiales; family Chromatiaceae; genus JAHEIA01. Next base: position 2,834 of record JAHEIA010000437.1, on the reverse strand, counting down.
GAAGGTCTTTCTTACCAACGAAGATGGCAAGGAGGTGGTCCTCAATACGCTCGAGCCGGGGGCCTATTTCGGCGAACTGGCCCTGCTTGGCGATACCGAGCGCAGCGCTTCCGTGATCACCCAGGAAGAGAGCCAGTTTCTTGTGATTTCGAAGCGGGAGTTCACCGGCTGCCTGAGCGCCAACCCGCAGATCATGCTCAGTCTCATGCGACAGCTCGTGGCGCGGGTGCACGAACTTACCGAGCGTGTTAGCAGCCTGGCGCTGCAGGACGTTTACGGGCGGGTTGCCGGGACCCTGATGCAGCAGGCCAAAGAAGAAGACGGGAGGCTGGTCACCGGAAAGTTGACACAACAAGAGATCGCCCAGACCGTAGGGGCGTCTCGGGAGATGATCAGCAGAATCTTCAAAGACCTGCGCGAAGGAGGCTACATCAGCATCGAAAACAAGCGCATCTTCATCGACAAGAAACTCCCGGCACGCTGGTGATACAAGGCCGTACTGCGCGAGGCCGGGACCGCAACAGGAAAGTACCTGCGCGACGCGGCGACTCTCCGACGATGCGGTTCGCTAGCGCATGACCGGGGATTGGGTGAAGGAGCATCGGGCACTCCTGCTGGGCATCCCGGCGATCGTCGCCTGCGTCATGTTGTTGCTGCTAGGACTACGCCAGACCGGCAAGCTGGAGTTCTTCCAACTCGCCGTCTACGACCTCCTGGTGTCCTACGCGACGCCGGCCAGCGGTTGGACCGCACCCGTCGCTCTGGTCGAGATCGACGAGCAGGACATCCAGACGCTCGGGCAATGGCCCCTTAGCGACCAGGTTCTTGCTGAAACCCTGGAGTCCTTCGTGCTTGCCGGCGCGCGCACCATTGGCGTCGATATCTACCGCGATCTGCCGGTGCCACCGGGCACAGGCACCTTGGCCAGCCTGCTCAAAGAGAGGCGGAATGTCATCTTTGTGGAAAAATTCGCACTACCGGGCAGCGTGGGAATCGCGCCACCGGAAATCTTGCACGGCACGGATCAGGTCGGCTTCTCGGATCTGGTGGTCGACCAAGGCGGCGTCGTTCGGCGCAACCTGCTGTTCCAGGGCAACGAACAAGGTACGGGCTATTCCCTCGGATTGAGACTTGCGCTGGATTACCTCGCCGCAGAAGGGATTTATCCGGCTCCCGCCCCACAGGACCCATCCGTGATGCAACTCGGGCAGGTGGTGCTCCCTCCCCTGCAAGCAGACCACGGCGGCTACGTGGATCTCGACCGGGCCGGTTACCAGATCATGCTCGACTACATCGGCGGTGCCGAGCCGTTCGCCAGGTTCTCCCTGGGAGAACTCATCGGGAACGAGGCTCCGCTCGATCAACTCGCAGACCGAATCGTACTCCTGGGTGTCGCGTCGGAAAGCGTGAAGGACGCGTTCTACACGCCCCATGCGATCACCTCCGCCGGGGACACCGGGATCTCCGGGATCACCGTGCATGCGCATGCCGTCAACCAGCTACTGCACGCGGCCCTGCTAGGCCGTAAGCCCATTGGGAGCTGGAGCGAGGGACAGGAATGGCTCTGGATCTTCGGCTGGACCTTGCTCGGCGCTCTGGCCGGGCTTGGCGTTGGTTCCGCAGTGAAGCTGGCTCTGGTTTCCCTGCTGGGCCTGACCACGCTGGCTGGGATGGCCGTCTATGCCTTTACCCTCGGGTGGTGGATTCCGTTGGTCCCTGCGATCACGGGCTGGGTCCTGGCTTCATTCTTTGTTTCCGCCTTTCTCACCGGCGTGCAGCGGAGGGCTCGAGAGATGCTGATGCGTCTGTTCGAGAAGCAGGTTTCGCCAGAGATCGCAAAGACGATATGGGAGCGCCGCGAAGAAATATTGCGCGACGGCCGCATGCAGCCGAGGACCATGACCGCCACGGTGCTGTTTACCGATCTGCGGGGGTTCACCAACGTCTCGGAGTCCCTCGGTCCGCAAACCTTGATGGACTGGCTGAATACCTGCATGGCCTCTCTGACCTGCGTGATCATGCGCCACGGAGGGGTCGTCGACGACTACGCCGGCGATGGTATCAAAGCGAACTTCGGCATACCCCTGCCCAGCGAAGATGCGGCGGGGATCGCTCGGGATGCGCAAGGAGCCGTCGATTGTGCGCTTGCGATCGCGCAGGAACTCAATCGACTGAACGAGAAATTGCGGTCCAGCGATCTGCCTCGGGTAGGCATCAGGATCGGTATCCATACCGGATCGGTAACGGTCGGCACCCTGGGCAGCGAGGACCGGATGAAGTTCACCTCGGTCGGGCGCAACGTCAATGTCGCCTCCCGCCTGGAGAGCCTCAAAGGGGTACCCGGCGAGATCGTCGAAGAGAACTCGGAAGCCGGATGTCGGATCTTTGTCAGCTCAAGCACGTTCGATCACCTGGAGAAAGAAAAATACGGCGCGAGGGCCATCGGGAAACTGAGATTCAAAGGCATCGAAGAAGAGATCGAGGTATTCCAGATCATAACGGGTTGCGTGCAGCAGGCGCCTACCCCGGTCTGAATAACAACCTCTGTATGGTGGGGCCGCGGAACGGCACCTCCCTGTGCCGGATTATTACCGCGGTTACTGCTGGTGCCTCCTTGCGACTTGGCCGCGATCAGTCGATGGAGCCCAGGCTCAGCTTCTGGTCGTTGAGCAGGCCGGACTGGCTCTGGCTCACGCGCTCGGCGCGCACTCGAGTGTCGACGCTGCCGATCACCGTGGAGTCCTTCACCGAGGCGATGTTCGCGGTCTGCTTGTTGAGCAGCCCGGACTGGCGCTGGTCCACACGCTCGACCCGCGCATCCGCCTTCACCGAAC
>JAHEIA010000436.1 GCA_024639625.1 Chromatiales bacterium | reverse complement strand
GCCATTGAACCAAATGTCCCGGGTGGCGAATTCGATCGACTCGTCCTGCAGCAGCTCTAGCGTACCGGCGATGTGGTCGGCGTCGATATGCGTGACCACCAGCAGCTCGAAGGATCGTTTGCCAGGCAACGCAGTCAGCCGTGAACGCAGCGCTCGCTGGTAGGTGCCCTTGGTGCCCCCGTCGATGAGTACGAGACGCGGCGCGGCAGGGTCCCCGTACTCGATCCAGAGACAGTCTCCGTGTCCGGCTGGTAGCAGTTCGATTCGCAGCATGGATTGCGTTCCTCCTTGAGCCTGGGGTGTGGCGGCGGCGCGTCGCTCCGCCATGCCAGGGGTTCTTATTTTTCGAATAGTGTAATCCTAGACGAATTCTGGCCGGTCGTTGTGCGCCGGCGACGGGTACCGGTTTCCTGCCATGGCAACGGGTTTTCGAAGCAGGGGCTGTCTAGTGTGGCAAGCGCCACGAGTTGTTGGATCGGGTTCTCGCACCCCAAGGCGAGGTACTTTCTCTTGGACGGCCAAGGGAAAGTACCCAACGAGAAGCCCGCCCGGCTGGCCTGCCCTGCGGGTTCCCTGCGCTTCTCGCCCCGAGCCGGCTTGCCCGGCAGCACTTTGCTCGCAACGCTTCCCGCTGCGCGAGCAAAGTCCAGGGCAGGCCTTCCTGGCCCGCCCGTTCGGCGGGGCCAATGTCCACCGGACATTGTTCTTCTGCCGACTCACCCATGTGCTGACGGTCGAGGACGCGAATCCATGCGCGTCCCCTGGGGGCGCTTTCGACTCGGGGCTGTGATGCTCGGCAGTTCAGAACGGGAGTTCATATCGGCGGTGCCTTCGATTCTTTGCCGCGATGGCCGAGCTGTAGGTATAAGCACGTGGCTTATTGCTTGGCCCCAGGGCGACGGCGTGGTGGGACCTCTGCGTTCCCGATCCAGGGTCTCGCCGGCGCGCTATGCTTGTGGGGACGGGCGGAGGGGATGTCCGGCAGAATACGCCGGAAAGAATCGCGGCGGTGGGGGTGGATGGATGCACCCGCCGGGTTCCCGGGTGGTCCCGCCACTCCGCGTCGCGTCATGGTTCTTGAGCTAGAGGGGGGCAGTGATGCCGGAAGAGAGGAGTTGTTTCATCATCAGCCCGATCGGGGTGGCCGGATCCGCGGTGCGGCAGCACGCCGACGATGTGTATGACGCGATCATCAAGCCGGCGCTGAAGAAATTCGATATCAAGCCGAAGCGCTCGGACGAGATCGCGGACGGCGGCCGCATCACCAACCAGATGTTCGAGCGGATCTTCCGCGCGGACCTCTGTGTGGTCGTGCTCACGGGATTCAATCCCAACGTTTTCTACGAGTTGGCGGTGGCGCAATGTGCGGCGCGGCCTACCCTTTTGCTCATCGAGCAGGGCCAGCGGCTGCCCTTCGACGTCCAGGATCTGCGCAGCGTCGAGTACGCCTACCCGATCGATCCCAAGGTAGCCGGAAAAGCGGTAAAACAGCTCAAGAAACAGCTGAAGCAGCTCGCGACCCGCAACTTCAGCGTGCCCGGTCTGTTCCAGCAGTTCCGCTTCGCCCCCCGGTTGCAGACCGAACAGCAGATCCGCACGCTGCTCAAGGAGGCGCGGCCGAAACCGCTGGAGGAGATGGCGACCAGCAGCTTCGCGCTTCCGGCGGACCCGGAGCGCCGAATCACCATCGTCGCCGGCGACATCATCGAGCTGAGCAGCGCCGGCCGGTTGGCGGAGCTGGGCGTGCAGGCGGTCGTCAGCCTGGAAAACACCTACCTGCAGCTCGACAACTTCTTCTCGTTCTCCATGTCCGGCAAGTTGCGCTACCTGGACTCGGAGAAGACACCCGGCGGCCGGCTGCGCGACTCTCTGCATCAAGAGCTGGGAGAACAGATTCGCTCACGCGGCATCGTCCTGCCAGCGCAAACCGGGACCGTGATCCCGACACCTACCCACGAGCTCGCGAAGCAGGGCGTCAGGGCGGTGTTTCATGTCGCCGGGCTCCAGGGGACCCTCGGCGACGGCTATGCCTTGAGCGACGATGCGATCGATGATTGCGTGCGCGGGGTGTTCGACACCTTTGCCGAGCAAGCGGACGCAATGGGTTTGCAGACCCTCCTGCTGCCGATGATCGGCTCGTTCATGACGCGCCTGGACCAGGAGAAGGTGGTTGCGCTGATCCTGCACTCCGTTCTGCTGAAGATGCAACAAGTAACCCAGTGCCGGGAGGTCTTCCTGCTGGCCTGGATCGAGGCCCAGCATGCCGCCTTGCACCGGGTTGCCGCCGAGCTGGGATTGCAGAAGCTCGCAAGCCTGGGAGCGGAATAGTGGGCCAACAGGGTGCCGTCGCCCGGCAAGATCGGATGCGGTTCACGCAGCCCGCTACAGCGGGTGTCTGCGGGTTTCGGCGTTCCTATTAGAGCAGCTCGGCACGAGCAGCGCGCAGTTTAAGCGTGCCTCGATTCCCGCCGGGGTGAGCACGATCTCGCGTCGCTTGCCAACGGCGAAAAGAAGCGCATACTGCGCGCAGTCAACGAGCATAGAAATCCAGGTTTGTAAGCGTCTCATGGGGATAATAAGAAGACTTTTCTGGCTGGCGGGCCTGTGCCTGGCCGCAATGCTGACATTGTCGCAGGCCCTCGCCGACCCTACCGTTATCGATGTCAGAGGTGGCCCACCGGCGACCGTGGAGGTGTGGAACCGGCCAATCGTGACGCTGCGCGCCGTGATCGGCCAAAAGACACCAGAGCAACGGGTCGAGCAGGTGCGCCAAAGAATAGAGGTGCTTCCTTACGAAGATTTGGGTGATCAGGTCCTTGCCGAGCCCGCGAGCGTTGGGAATCTGCAGGGGTGGATGATCTTTGTCGGCACACAAACGATCGTCGGTATCCTGCCGCAGGACCTGGATCCGGAGTCCGGGTTGACGATGGAGCAGGTTGCGCAGGACACGGCCGAGCGGCTGCGCGTGGTGCTGCAGGCCCGAGCGGAGCAACAACGTCTGCCTCAGCTGATGCGCGGCATCGGTTTTGCCGTCAGCGCTACCCTGTTGTACGTCCTTTCCTTGTGGATAGTGGTGCGGGTCGAGGCCTGGCTCGAGCGCCGACGAGCATCGACCGCAAGGCGCAGCCATTTCCGCATCTTCGGGGTCCAGGTCCGCCCCCTGTTCAGCACCCTCGAGCGCTACGCGATCAAATTGATCGCGCTGGGCGCCGCACTGGTCGGTGGGTACTTGTGGCTTACGTTCACCCTGGTGCAATTCCCCTACACCGAGCCTTGGGGGAGAGAACTGGGCCAGTATCTGCGGACCCTTCTAGGGAACCTGGGCGCCGGGGTCCCTAGAAG
>JAHEIA010000435.1 GCA_024639625.1 Chromatiales bacterium | reverse complement strand
CCAATCGCCCTGCCATCCGCTGCGCACAGCCCGCAGAAGCCCCACCAGTATCGCGTCTGGGGCGTAGCGTTGCGATGCGGCACGGATGTTGGTACCGAAGCCGCCCCAAAGGTCGCTCAACTGCACGGCGGATTGGTCCTCGAGGTCGAACAACGGGAACAACAGGGGCAGACCTCTCTCCCACGCAGCCTGCTCCAGGGTCGCCTGGGGCTCCGGATCGCTCTCCGGTACGTAAAGGCTGCGTTTTCCCCTGCGCTCGAAACCAAGCCACACCAGCACGGCAGGACGGTCAACACTCCACACCGGCAACCCCCGCTGCCGCAACAGCCGGTCCACGGCGGCGGGATCGAATCGCACGCGCAGCATCTGCTGCTGCACCGGCTCGGAACCCTGGGGCTCCACCACCTCCCCCGCCCGGTATCGGTACTCCTGCACATAACTCGGTGCCTCTCCCAGGGCGCCGCCCAACTCGCCGCGCGACAATATATCCGGGTGGCCAGTGACCTTGATCAGCACCTTTTCCAGGGCCGCACCGATCGCTTCGTTGCGCTGTTCGGTAGTTTGCCCTTGCACGGAGACATCGGCCTCGTATAGGCCCTCGACCGGCGCCGCCACCAGAGGGAGGGTCAAGCAACAGGCGCAGGCCAGCGCGACGCTGCGCAAAACTGCCGTAACGTACTTGGGGATTGCCAGCATCGTCCGCTTAACTGCCGCTATTTCCGCCGAATTGACGGACAATGGTACCGCGACGGCGCGGGACCTGTCTAAGATCCGAGCATCCGCTTCCCCCGCGCACAGCAAGATTGCTACAATCCAGCCTGTTTGACGACCCCGCGGAGTAGCCGGTGAGCCAACCCCCTTCCCAGGATCCCCCCTCATCCCTGAGTTATCGCGACGCCGGCGTGGACATCGACGCCGGCAACGCCCTCGTGGAACGCATCAAACCGATCGCCAAGGGTACTTTCCGGCGCGAGGTCCTGACCGGTCTGGGCGGGTTCGGCGCGCTTTTCGCGCTACCCGTAGACCGCTACCGCGAGCCGGTGCTGGTGTCGGGCACGGACGGCGTCGGGACCAAGCTCAAGCTGGCCCTTGCGATGGGCAAACACGACACCATCGGCATCGACCTGGTAGCCATGTGCGCCAACGATATCGTCGTCACCGGCGCCGAACCCCTGTTCTTCCTCGATTACTACGCTACTGGCCACCTCGACATCGACGTCGCCACGGATGTCGTGCGCGGTATCGCCCGGGGCTGTGAATTGGCCGGCGCCTCGCTGATCGGCGGCGAAACCGCCGAAATGCCCGGGATGTATGGCGCGGGGGACTACGACCTGGCGGGATTCTGTGTCGGCATCGCGGAGCGCAGTCGGCTGATCGAGCCGGGCCAGGTTCGGGTCGGCGACATGTTGCTGGCCCTCGGCTCCTCCGGGCCGCATTCCAATGGCTACTCCCTGATTCGCAAACTGCTTGAGGTATCCGGCGCGGACCTGAAGCAAGAGCTCGGGCCGTCGACCCTGGGCGAGGCGCTGCTGGAGCCGACCCGGATCTATGTGCGGCCGCTTCTTGCGCTGGCCCGCGAGGTGGGGATCCATGCCGCGGCGCACATCACCGGCGGCGGGCTGTCCGAGAATCTGCCCCGGGTGCTGCCGAAGGCGACCAAAGCGATTGTCGATCTGGCAAGCTGGCAGCGGCCGCCGGTATTCGATTGGCTGCAGCAGCAGGGCCATATCGTGGATTCGGAGATGCTGCGCACCTTCAACTGCGGTGTCGGCATGGTGGTCTGCGTGGCCAAGGAGGACGCCCAGCGCAGCCGCGATCTGTTGGCCGCGGCGGGCGAGAACGTCTGGTTCCTCGGCCAGATCGAATCCGCGCCGGACAGCGAGCCGCGGGTGGAATTTCGCTGACCACTGCCCAACGCGGGCACCACTGGTCCGCAGACTGAAGACCATGACCGAAGCGAAGAAACTCCCTCTGGTGGTACTCATCTCCGGCGGCGGGACCAACCTGCAAGCGGTGATCGACGCGGCCGCGAACGATCTCCCGGTGGACATCCGTGCCGTAATCAGCAACCGTGGCGACGCCTTCGGCCTGGAGCGGGCGCGGCGCGCCGGGATCGCGACCCGGGTCCTGGATCACCGCGGCTTCGCCGAACGCACGGATTATGACGCCGCGCTCATGGATCTGATCGACGGCTTCAAGCCCGAGTTGCTGATCCTGGCCGGCTTCATGCGCATCCTCTCCCCCGCCTTCGTCCAGCATTATCAGGGCCGCATGTTCAACATCCACCCGTCGCTGCTGCCGCGGTACCGCGGTCTGCACACGCACCAGCGGGTGCTCGATGCAGGAGACGAGGTACATGGGGCCAGCGTGCATTTCGTGACCGAGGAATTGGACGGCGGGCCGCTGATCATCCAGGCCCAGGTGCCGGTGCGCCCGGGCGACGACGCCGACCGACTGGCCGCCCGGGTGCTGGAAAAAGAGCACGTCATCTACCCCACGGCCATTCGCTGGTTCGCCGAGGGGCGCCTACGGCTCGACGGCGGCACCGTGTACCTGAACGGCCAACCGCTCGAAGCTCCGGCGCGCCTGGAACACCTCGGCCGCTGACCGGGCGCTCGACAGGCGCACAGGAACCCATTTCCGGGGAACCGCAAATCAGGGCTTCGGCAGAGTCACCCCTCGCTGGCCTTGGTATTTGCCTCCGCGATCCTTGTACGAGTTTTCGCACACCTCGTCGGACTCGAAGAACAGGATCTGGGCAACCCCTTCATTGGCGTAGATCTTCGCGGGCAACGGGGTTGTGTTGGAGAACTCCAGGGTCACGTGGCCCTCCCACTCCGGCTCCAGGGGGGTCACGTTGACGATGATGCCGCAGCGGGCGTAGGTCGACTTGCCGAGACAGATGGTGAGCACGTTGCGCGGGATGCGGAAGTACTCCACGGTGCGCGCCAGGGCGAAGGAATTGGGCGGGATGATGCAGACGTCGGACTGAATATCGACGAAGCTGTCGGCGTCGAAGTTCTTCGGGTCGACGATCGCCGAGTTGATGTTGGTGAAGATCTTGAACTCGTCCGCGCAGCGGATATCGTAGCCGTAGCTCGAGGTGCCGAAGGAGATCACCCGCTCACCGGCCACCTCGCGCACCTGGTGGGGCTCGAAGGGCTCGACCATCCCCTGCTCCGCCATGCGGCGGATCCAGCTGTCCGATTTGATGCTCATCGTCTGATCCCGTATTACTCAAATCCTCGCCGGGGGCAATGATACACGCCGCCGCTGCCTCGGGCGAGACTAGCCCCGACCGCGCGGCAGCGGTTCCGCGTCTCCGCACGGTGTCTATCTGTCGAGCGCGACCGGGGCGACAATCAA
>JAHEIA010000052.1 GCA_024639625.1 Chromatiales bacterium | reverse complement strand
CATCACTGGTGCCGCGCGGGAAATGATAGGTATCCGGGAAGAACCGGCCCTCGGGTTTCTCGCCCGGCCGACCGAGCCGCTGCATGATCTGCTCGCTGGAAAGCCCTCGCAGGCTGTGCTCGATCGCCGGGTGTTGCTGGACCGCCTCGACGACCTGCCGGAAGGTCCAGCCCTCGACCAGGGTCAAGGTGTGCTGGCGCACCCGCCCCGAGATCAAGAGCTCCAGCAGCAGCGGCGGATTGGTGCCCTCGGGGATCAGGTATTCCCCCGCTTTGATCCGGTTCGCCTGCCGCGTAATGCGGGCCAACAGGCGTAAGTAGATCGCATTCCCCATCACCCCCCGCTGCTCCAGGTCGCGCGCCAGGGTGCGCAGCGAGACCCCTGGAGCGACCTCATAGATCAGGCCACCCTGCGGCACCTGCAACGGCGTGCGCAGGAACGACTGGTACTCCTGCCATAGCAGGAGCGTCGCCACCACCCCGGTTGTCAAAAGAAGAATCAGTGAGACGCGGCGAATCATCTTGCCAAGCATTGCCTACACATCGTGCTCATGGGGCGCGACGCTCTTGCTCCACGGCGCGCTTGAGAGCGTCCGGTATCGCCCGAACGTCTTGCTCTAGCCCGGCGACGGAGCGGACCGGCCACAGGCCGATAAGGGAATTGCACAGGAAGACGCCGTTCGCCGCCGCCACGTCACGCGGTCTGAGATCGGTCTCCTCGACGGGAATTCCCAGCGTACCCGCAAGCGCCATCACCCGACTACGCATGATCCCTGCTACCCCGCAGTGGTCCAGCCTGGGTGTGGCCAAGCCCTCGTTGCGTACCAGAAACAGGTTACTCATCGTCCCTTCCACCACCAGACCTTGGGTATCCAGCATCAACCCCTCGGCGATCGCCGGATCTGCCCATTCGGCGCGGGCAAGCACCTGTTCCAAACGATTGAGATGTTTGATGCCGGCCAACGCGGGGTTGCGGCCCAAGCGGAGGTTGCAATAACGCACCGCGACCCCCGCCGAAGACGCCGATTCCGCAGCTTCGGGACACGAAGAGAAATACAGGATGCGCGTCGGTAGCGGATCACCCGGGGGCCGGTAGCCGCGCGGGCCGCATCCCCGAGTCACGAGGATTTTGAGAACGCCCACGCCCTGCCGGGGAATCACCCTGTGACTTTCTTCCCTGAGCTGCTCCGGATCCGGTCTCGGCAACCCCAGCCGCCGGCAGCCAGACTCCATTCGGCGCATGTGCTGCACCCACAAACAGGGGCGCCCATGGACTACCGCGAGCGTCTCGAACAGACCATCGCCGTAGAGCAGACCACGATCATCGCCGGCGACCCGCTCCGACGCTTGCCCGTTGATCAGCACTGGGCCGAGCGTGACGCGGTGCCGCCACCGCGGATGCCGGCCTGGATATCAGGCGATGCGCCGGAAGGCCAAGGTGCCGTTGGTGCCGCCAAAACCGAAGGAGTTGGAAATTGCGACATCGATCTTCATCTCCCGGGCGCTGTTCGGCACATAGTCCAGGTCGCATTCCGGGTCGGGGGTATCCAGGTTGATGGTCGGCGGCGCAATCTGGTGGTGCACCGCGAGGATGGTGAACACCGCCTCGGCTCCGCCGGCCGCCCCCAGCATGTGTCCCGTCATGGACTTGGTGGAGCTGACCGCCAGCCTGTAGGCATGGTCGCCGAAGGCCCCTTTGATCCCTTGGGTCTCGGCAACGTCTCCCGCTGGAGTCGAGGTACCGTGGGCGTTGATATAATCAACAGCTTCGGTCGCGATTTGGGCGTCCTGCAGGGCGAGCAGCATGCAGTCTCGCGCACCCTCTCCGTTCTCGGAGGGTGCGGTCATATGATAGGCATCGGAGTTCATTCCAGAACCCGCCAGTTCAGCGTAGATGCGTGCCCCGCGCGCTTTCGCGCGCTCGTATTCCTCGAGCACGATCACCCCGGCGCCATCGCTGAGCACGAAACCGTCCCGCTCGAGATCGAAGGGCCGGCTGGCCCGTTCGGGATCGTCGTTGCGGGTAGACAGAGCACGCGCCGCCGCAAAGCCGCCGAGACCCACCGGGGAGGTTGCCATCTCGGCGCCACCTGCGATCATGACATCCACCCCACCGTGACGGATCATGTCCGCGGCGGCACCGATGTTGTGGGTGCCCGTGCTGCAGGCGGAAACGATGGAAAAATTCGGCCCTTTGAGGCCGTATTTGATCGACAGATTGCCTGCTACCATATTGACGATATTCGCTGGGACGAAGAAGGGCGAGATTTTCCGCGGTCCGCCTTTCAAATAGGCGCCATAGCTGTTTTCGATGCCGGTGATTCCACCGATGCCCGCTCCGATGGCGACTCCGATGCGCCGACAATCCTCCTGCTCGAGTTGCAGCCCCGAATCTTCGATCGCCTGACAACCGGCTGCCAGCCCGTAATGGATAAACTTGTCCATCTTGCGGGCTTCTTTTGCCGAGATATACTGAGTGATATCGAAACCGTAAATCGGGCCGCCGAAATGGACGCTGAAAGGCTCTACTTCGAAATGTGTGATCGGCTGGATTCCACTCTTGCCCGCCAAGATGTTGTCCCAGGCCTCGCGGATTGTGAAACCAACAGGCGCCACGATCCCTAAACCCGTAACGACTACCCTTCTGCCAGACATGTAAGCTCTTCTCCGCTATTGGCTTTCAGAAAAGCGAACGGCCGCATCGACGATTCCGTACAATGCGGCCGCGAACCTCAAAGACCGGATCGAATCTAGCCCAGGTTCCCGTTGACGTAGTCGATCGCTTGCTGGACCGTGGTGATCTTCTCGGCCTCTTCGTCCGGGATCTCGGTCTCGAATTCTTCTTCGAGGGCCATCACCAATTCCACGGTATCGAGGGAGTCCGCACCCAGATCATCGACGAAGGATGCCTCGTTCGTGACCTCATCCTCTTTGACCCCAAGTTGCTCGACGACGATCTTCTTTACCCTTTCTTCGACAGTGCTCATGTTCGTTCCTCGGTTTCTCTTTATCGTGATCCGCAGCGTCTCAATGCTGCCGGTATTGTAGTCACAATGCCGCCCGGATAAAAGGAACTACCCAACCTAGGGGAGAAACTATCCACCGGGGCTTTCCGCCAAGGACTTACCCGGCCGGATATCCACCGCATCGTGTTGACAGGCTTTACGCCATATACATCCCACCATTGACGTGCAAGGTTTCACCGGTGATATACCCGGCGCCGCGGGAGGCCAGATAGACAACCGCGCTGGCGATCTCGTCGACGTTGCCCAGCCGGTTCAGCGGGATGCGCCCGAGCAGGGCAGCGCGCTGATCATCCGGCAAGTCGCGGGTCATATCGGTGTCGATGAAACCGGGCGCGACCGCGTTGACCGTAATGCCGCGTGAGCCCACCTCTTGCGCCAATGATTTGGTAAAGCCCAAGATCCCCGCTTTGGCCGCCGCGTAATTGCACTGACCCGGATTGCCGGTAGAACCAACGACCGATGCGATGTTGATGACACGCCCCCTGCGCAATTTCATCATGCCTCGCAGACAGGCCCTGGTCACGCGGAAGATCGAGCCGAGATCGGTGTCGATAATACGCTCCCATTCCTCGTCCTTCATTCGCATGAGGAGATTGTCGCGCGTGATGCCGGCATTGTTGACCAGGATGGTCGGCGCACCGAACTGCTCGGCGACCTGCTTGACCAACCGGTCGATGCCCTCCCGATCGGTGACATTCAGCACCATACCGCTGCCCTCGACGGCGGCACCGCGCAAGCGCTCGCTGATCGCGGCGCTCCCTTTCTCGCTGGTCGCCGTACCCACCACCACTGCGCCTTCCCGGCCCAGGGCATCGGCGATCGCGGCGCCAATCCCCCGACTCGCCCCGGTTACCAGGGCAACCTCATTCTCCAGCATGTTGTAACGCCTCCAGGGTCTTGTTCATGCTCTCTCGGTCGAACAGGGCAAGGCTCTCGATCCCCCGGTCGATCCGCTTATTTAGCCCGCTCAAGACCTTGCCGGGACCGCATTCGACGATCGTCTGAACGCTTTGGGCACGCATGCTTTGTACCGTTTCCACCCAGCGCACCGGGTTATATAGTTGGCGCTCCAACAGCTCGCGCATATCTTCCGCGTCCTCGCCTGGGGCGACGTTGACATTGTGCACGACCGGGATGCGAGGCAGCCGGATCTCTACCGTCGCAAGCCGCTGACGAAGTTCCTGCGCAGCCGGTTTCATGAGGGCGCAATGGGAAGGCACGCTGACCGGAAGAGGCAGTGCCCGTTTCGCGCCCGCCGCCTTCGCCAGTTCGATCATCCGCGTCACGGCGGCACGATCGCCGGCGACCACGACCTGCCCGGGGGAATTATAATTCGCCGCCGCGACCACTTGCGAGCCCGCCGCCTCGGCGCATAATTCTTCGACCTTCGCATCGTCCAGCCCGAGGATCGCGGCCATCGCTCCGCTGCCTTCGGGCACTGCCTGCTGCATCAAGCGGCCTCTCTCGGCGACCAAGACAACGGCAGCGGAGAAATCCAGGGCATCGGCGCACACCAGCGCACTGTATTCACCCAGGCTGTGTCCGGCCATCGATTGCGGTTCGGGGCCTCCCAACGCCTTCCAGACGCGCCAGGTCGCGACCCCCGCGCAAAGCATCGCAGGCTGGGTGTTCCGGGTTTGGTTGAGGTCGTCCGCCGGGCCGTTCTCGACCAGACGCCACAGATCGAACCCCAAGCGCTCCGAGGCCTGGGCGAAAGTTTCCGCCACTTGAGGGAACGCCTGCGCCAAATCGGCGAGCATACCCACGGCTTGGGATCCCTGTCCGGGAAAGACAAAAGCGAAATCAGTAGTCTCCATCGGATGCCTGCTCTTTCATGTTCTGTTGCCCGCTTACCCGCCCACGGCCAGCGGATCAATACTTCAGCAGCACGGAACCCCAGGTGAACCCCCCGCCGAAGGCCTCCATCAATAGGGTCTCGCCGCGCTGAATGCGCCCGTCACGCACGGCCACGTCGAGCGCCAAAGGCACCGAAGCGGCGGATGTATTGCCGTGCTCCGAAACGGTAACGACCACGCGCTCCATCGGCATACGCAACTTGCGCGCGGTCGCTTGGATGATTCGGATATTGGCCTGATGAGGGATCAACCAGTCGATGTCCGTTTTTTGCAACCCGTTCGCCTGCAGCGTCTCGTCGACGATCCGACCCAAGGTGGTGACCGCCATGCGAAACACCTCGTTGCCGCGCATTTCGGTGTAGGCGCCCCCCTCTTGCACAAGATCATAGCCCTTGGAGACACCCGCAGGCACCCGCAGCAGACTCTCGTAAGCGCCGTCGGCGTGCAAATGAGTGGATATGATCCCCGGTTCCTTGCTCGCTTTGAGCACCACCGCCCCGGCACCGTCGCCGAACAAGACCGAGGTGCCGCGGTCGCTCCAGTCAACGATCCGGGAAAAGGTCTCCGCACCCACCACTAATGCGCATCGCGCACTGCCCGTGCGAATGAAATTGTCCGCGACCGCGACGGCATAAACGAACCCGGTGCATACGGCCTGGACATCGAACGCAGGGCATCCGTGGATGTCCAGCCGCTGCTGTAACAAACAAGCGGTGCTGGGGAACACCTGATCCGGTGTCGTCGTAGCGACGATGATGAGGTCGATCTCCCCGCTGTCGACTTTCGCCGCCTGCAGCGCGCGGCGCGCTGCGGGCTCCGCAAGGTCGCAGGTGGTTTCGTCCGCGGCGGCGATGTGCCGCTTTTCGATGCCGGTGCGTTCCCTGATCCACTGATCCGAGGTGTCGACCATCTTCTCCAGGTCACGATTGGTCAGCACCTTCGCGGGTAGGTAGCTGCCGGTGCCGGCGATGCGGGAATAGTTCACGCGGTAGCCCTTTTTTCGAGATGCGCCGCGACCTGTCTCGCGATTCGATTTTGCACGTCGGTCCGGATCGACTTCTTCGCGATACCGATCGCGTTTTCGAAAGCCAGCACGTCCGCGCCGCCATGGCTCTTCACCACGATGCCGCGTAGCCCGAGCAGCCCGGCCCCGTTGTAACGCCGCGGATCGAAGGCGCGGCGAAACCCCCGCAGCACCGGGAGAGAGATCAGCCCGGCGAGCTTCGCCCACCAGTTGCGCTGAAATTCCTGCCGCAGGGCATGGCTCAACAACTTCGCCACGCCTTCGCTGCTCTTCAGTGCCACGTTGCCGACGAAGCCATCGCAGACCACCACATCCACACTTCCCTTGTAAATGTCATCACCCTCGACATAACCGAAGTAATTCAGATCACTGGCGCTCAGCAGGTCATGCGCCTTCTTGACTTGCTCGTTGCCTTTTATCTCTTCCTGACCGATGTTGAGCAAGCCGATACTCGGGCGCGCGGTTCCGTCAACCGCGGAAGCCATCTCGCTGCCCATAACCGCAAACTGGAACAGATGCTCCGCCGCGCAGTCGATGTTGGCCCCTAGATCGAGCATATGGGTATGCCCGCGTAGTGACGGGATCGCAGTCATGATCGCCGGACGATCCACGTGCGGAAGGGTCTTCAATACGAAGCGCGCGATCGCCATCAGCGCTCCCGTATTGCCCGCACTGACACAGGCGTCGGCGTCGCCGGACTTCACCAGATCGATGGCAACCCGCAGCGACGAATCCTTCTTCCCGCGCAGGGCTCGGGAGGGCAACTCGTCCATCGCCACCTCCTGCGAGGCAGCACGAACGCCCAGCCGATCTCCGCCGCCCGACCCCGGTAGATACTGGCGTATGCTTTCTTCACGGCCAACCAGGATGAGCGCCACTTCCGGGTCGCGCTTCAGATAATCCAAGGCGGCTGGCACCACGACTTGGGGGCCGAAGTCTCCTCCCATGGCGTCGAGCGCGATGGTGATCGGCCGCTTCACCGGCAACAACGGCGCTGCGCGGTGCGCGTCATCGGCGAGTCTTGGCTGGGCAAGGAAAGGGGCTGCGCAGGGGCGACGTCTATTCGGTCTCTTCGGTCGTCACCTTGCGGCCCCGGTAAAATCCGTCGGCCGTCATATGATGTCGCAGATGGGTTTCTCCGCTGGTCGGGTCGATCGAGAGCGTCTGCGCGCTAAGCGCATCGTGAGAGCGGCGCTTGCCGCGCCGCGACGGGGATTTCCGATTTTTCTGAACAGCCATAACGATTCTCCTGATTCAGTCAGTATGCGAATCCAGTTTCATTTTTTCTTCAGTTCCGCGAGCACTGCGAACGGGCTCTTCGTTTGTGTCGAGACCCGGTCCGCTTGCGGGGAACCCGACACTGCGGCGCACTGCTCGGTATCGTGCATCGCCACCTGCGGCAATGCCAAAAGGAGTTCGTCCTCGATCACATCCTGCGGATGGATGATGTCCGTGTCGTCAACCAGCAAGGGGTCGTAGCGGTCCGGCAGGCGCTCGATCTCCGCGATACTGCGCACCAAGGCCAGCGCAAACTCGCTGCGTACCGGGTAGGCCATTGGCCCGAGGCAGCGCTGGCATTCCACACTGAGGTCCGCCGCCAGC
Source organism: Chromatiales bacterium (assembly GCA_024639625.1). GTDB lineage: Bacteria > Pseudomonadota > Gammaproteobacteria > Chromatiales > Chromatiaceae > JAHEIA01. Next base: position 3,361 of record JAHEIA010000052.1, on the reverse strand, counting down.
TTGCCCGCGATGCAGGAATAACCTCGCTCATCCGTGAAGAACTCCAACTCGTAGGTTGCTTCCCCGCTCGGCCCCGCCAGCAGCTGAGCCAAGCGCGGAAATTGCTCGATGCGGATACGCCCGGCGAAACGTCTACCGAGGTCGGCGAGCCGCCACGGATCGGCCAGGTTCGGCAGGTGCTGCGACATAAACGCGCGATAATAGTATGGCGTGCCGAGCCTGTCAAAAAATACTAACCTGCTCGGGGGGTTATGCTGACCGATTTGCGAGGTTAGCCCGCCTCCCGGCAAGACTCGGAAGGCAGCCCGGCGGACAGCCCGCGGAACAGCGGCAACTCACTGCCCTACCACAGCGAGCAGCACGCCCGCCGCAATGGCCGAACCGATCACTCCCGCCACGTTCGGTCCCATGGCATGCATCAGCAAGAAATTGTGGTGGTCGGCCTCCAGACCCACCCGGTTGACCACTCGTGCCGCCATCGGCACCGCGGAAACGCCGGCCGCTCCGATCAGCGGATTGACCTGCCCATTGCTGAGACGATACAGGACCTTCCCCATAAGCACTCCGGCTGCGGTGCCGATGCAGAAGGCGAACGCCCCAAGGGCAAGGATCCCCAGTGTCTCCAGAGTCAGAAATCGGTCCGCCGAAAGCTTCGAACCGACCGCAAGGCCGAGAAATATGGTGACGACATTGATGATTTCGTTCTGCGCCGCTCGGCTCAGGCGTTCGACCACTCCACTCTCGCGCAGCAGATTGCCGAAGGTCAGCATGCCGATCAGCGGAGCGGCGGTCGGCAGGAACAGAATGCACAAGAGCAGCACGGTGAACGGGAACAGGATCTTCTCCAGCCGGCTCACCGGACGCAGTTGCCGCATCACCACGCGGCGCTCCGTTTCCGTGGTCAGGAGGCGCATGATCGGCGGCTGGATGATGGGTACCAGGGCCATGTACGAATAGGCCGCCACGGCGATGGCACCGAGTAGATCCGGCGCCAGACGGGAGGCCAGGAAGATCGCGGTAGGCCCGTCGGCGCCGCCGATAATGGCGATGGCCGAGGCGTCCGCAAGCGTAAAATCAAACCCTGGAAGGTAGTTTAGGGCCAAGGCCCCAAGCAGGGTCACAAAGATCCCGAATTGGGCTGCCGCTCCGAGGATCAAGGTGTAAGGCATCGCGATGAGGGCACCGAAATCGGTGAGTGCCCCTACCCCCATGAAGATCAGCAGGGGGAATACCCCGGTCTCGATCCCCACATGGTAGATGTACCCCAGCAGGCCTTGATCGCCGGCGATACCGGCGATCGGGATATTACTGAGTATGGCGCCAAACCCGATGGGCAACAGCAGCAGGGGTTCGAACTTGCGCGCAATCGCCAGGTAGATGAGCACACACCCGACGCCCATCATCAGCACCTGGCCCCAGGTGAGTTGGGCAATCCCCATGGATTGCCAGAGTTGCGTAATCCCGATTTCCATGGGCGAACCGCTTACGCGAGCGTGATCAAGGTATCACCTACGTGCACGGCGTCGCCTTCCTTGACCTCGATCGAGGCCACCGTGCCCGCTTCGGGGGCACGCACCTCGGTTTCCATCTTCATCGCTTCGAGCACCAGGATCACGTCGCCGGCGGCTAACGCGTCACCGAGTTTGATCTTGATCTGACAAATGTTTCCGGTAAGTGGGGATGGCACTAGCTGTGCCTCGCCCACGCTGGGCGCCGCCGCCACGGAGGGCGCGGCAGGCGTGCTCTGCACCTCACCGGAGGGCGAAACCCGGACATCGTAGACCTTACCGTTGACCTCCACCCGATAGGCTTCCGGGCCGCTCACCGCGGGTGCCGCGACCGGTGCGGCTGCGGGCGCGGCTTTCGCTTGTGCGGATTCCGCCTCCTGTCCCGGCACGGGTTCGAAAGCGGTGGGATCGTGACGGTTCTGCAGGAACTTCAAGCCAACCTGCGGAAACAGCGCGTAGGTGAGTGCGTCGTCGACTCGATCCTGCGCTACATCGATGTTGTTTTCCTTGGCCAGCGCCTCGAATTCCGCACGGATCTTGTCCATTTCCGGGTCCAATAGGTCCGCCGGACGACAGGTGATCGGCTCTGCCCCGGGTTCCAGGACCTTTGCCTGGAGTCCTTCGTGTACCGGCGCCGGCGTGGCGCCGTACTCACCGCGCAATACACCTGCGGTCTCCTTGGCGATCACCTTGTAGCGCTCGCCTGCGAGCACGTTGAGTACCGCTTGGGTGCCGACGATCTGCGAAGTGGGGGTCACCAGAGGGATGAAGCCCAGATCTTCGCGCACCTTGGGAATCTCGGCCAACACCTCGTCGAGCCGGGCGGTTGCTCCCTGCTCGCGCAATTGATTCTCCATGTTGGTGAGCATCCCGCCAGGGACCTGGGCGACCAGGATGCGCGAATCGACCCCGCGCAGCGAACCTTCGAATTTCGCGTACTTCTTGCGCACTCCACGGAAGTAGGCGGCGATTTCTTCCAGGAGTTTCAGATCGAGACCGGTGTCTCGTTCGGTCCCCTGGAGAATGGCGACCACGGACTCGGTGGGAGTATGCCCGTAGGTCATGCTCATCGAAGAGATAGCAGTGTCGATCATGTCGACCCCCGCCTCCGCCGCCCGCAGCGCGGTCGCAGCGCTCATGCCCGTGGTGGCATGGCAGTGCATGGCGATCGGAATTGCGCAAGATTGCTTCAAGCCGGCGATCAACTCCTGCGCCACATAGGGCTTCAGCAGGCCGGCCATATCCTTGATGCAGATGGAATTGCTGCCCATGTCCTCGAGTCGCCGGCCCATATCAAGCCAGTAATCCAAGTCGTGCACCGGGCTAACCGTGTAAGACATGGCGCCCTGGGCATGCTTTCCGGTAGCGAGCGCCGCCTTGATCGCCGTTTCCAGGTTCCGCAGGTCGTTCATCGCGTCGAAGATGCGGAACACGTCGATCCCGTTCTCCGCGGCTCGGTCGACGAAAACCTGCACTACGTCGTCCGCGTAATGCCGGTAACCCAGGATGTTCTGCCCGCGCAGGAGCATCTGCTGCGGCGTGTTGGGCATTGCCTGCTTGAGTGTCCGCAGACGTTCCCAGGGATCCTCGCCAAGGAACCGGATACAGGCGTCAAAGGTTGCACCGCCCCAGGTCTCAAGCGACCAGAAACCGACTTTATCCAGCTTCGACGCGATAGGCAGCATGTCTTCGATCCGCATGCGTGTCGCAAACAGGGATTGGTGGGCATCGCGCAAAACGAGTTCGGTGATGCCTAACGGATTGTGTTCGCTCATGGAGATCTTTTTGCCGTCGTTAAGGCCGAGCACTTGGTGCACGGCATCGGTTGGTTGTTAGTGTTCAATTCGGCGGTG
>JAHEIA010000434.1 GCA_024639625.1 Chromatiales bacterium | reverse complement strand
TTTTTCCGTGACGGCCAGCGAATGAATCAGCGCGGTGCCTACCAGCCAAGGCATGAAGGAGGCGTTCTCCACCGGGTCCCAGAACCACCAGCCTCCCCAGCCCAGCTCGTAGTAGGCCCACCAGCTGCCAAGCGCGATCCCGAGGGTAAGAAAGATCCAGGCCACGGTGGTCCACGGGCGCGACCAGCGGGCCCATGCGGCGTCCAGCTTGCCGCCGATCAGGGCGGCGATGGAAAAGCTGAAGGCGACCGAGAACCCCACGTACCCCATATAGAGCATCGGCGGGTGAATCGCGAGCCCCAGGTCCTGCAGCAGGGGGTTGAGTTCTCCCCCCTCCAACGGAGCGGGAAAGACGCGATCGAACGGGTTGGAGGTGAGCAGCATGAACAGCAAGAAGCCGATGCTGATCATGCCCATCACGGAAAGCACCCGGGCCACCACCTCGGACGGCAGGTTGCGGCTGAAGCTCGCGATGGCCGCGCCCCAGGCCGAGAGCAGGAGCGCCCAGAGCAGCAACGAGCCCTCATGGGCGCCCCAGACCGCGGAGACCTTGTACAGGGTCGGCAATTGCGTGTTTCCGTGCAGTGCCACATAGCGCACGGAAAAGTCGTCCGCGAGGAACGACTGCGTGAGGCAAAGGAAAGCGATCCCGAGGAAGGTCACCTGACCCCAAGCGGCCGGGCGGGCCATCGCCACCCAGGAAGGGGTGCGCGTGAAGGTGCCGATCAACGGCAAGCTTGCCTGGGCCAGGGCCACGCAGAGCCCCAGGATCAGCGCAAAATGGCCAATCTCGGGGATCACTGCACGCTGCCTTTGATCAGCTGGTTTACACCGTCTTCGTGGGCGGTCTTCAGGGACGAAGCCACCTCCGGAGGCATATAGTTCTCATCATGCTTCGCCAGCACTTCGGAGGCGACGAAAATACCGTCGTTGCCCAGGCTGCCCATGGCGACGATCCCTTGCCCCTCGCGGAACAGGTCGGGCAGGATTCCGGTGTACTCCACGGTTACCCGTTGTGCGTTGTCGGTGAGGCTGAAGGCCACCGTCAGGCCGTCGGATTGGCGCTGCACGCTGCCGGGCTCGACCAGCCCGCCGATACGGAACGGGTGGCCGGTGGGCGCTTCTCCGGCGGCTACTTCGGACGGCGAAAAGAAGAACATCAGGTTTTCGTCGAAGGCATTCAGGGCCAAGGTGGTGGCTACCACGACGCCAACGACCATCATGCCGATGAGGTAAAGACGTTTTTTGCGGATCGGGGTCATCGTTCTCTCCGAGCTCGGCGCATGCGGCGGGCGATATCTGTCAGCAGTCTGCGCCGTTGCCGAATAGGGGCCAGAAGGTTGATCGTCAGGACGACCAGCGCGAGTCCGTAGGACGTCCATACGTAGAAGGCGTAGCCGCCCATGGCAAAGAATTCTTTCATCGTGCGGCGGGCTCCACGAGCGATTGCACCCAACGACTATTGCGTTCCCGCTCCAACACTTCGCAGCGCGCTCGCATTAAGACAACGGTGGCGTAATAAAGTTTAAAGGCGAGCGCCATCAGCAGCAGTGGCACCAGCATGCTCAGGTGAATCGACGGTTTGTCGAACTTGGTGATTGTGGCGGGTTGATGCAGCGTGTTCCACCATTCTACCGAGTAGTGGATGATCGGGATATTGACCACCCCGACCAGGGCGAGAATGGCGACCGCCCGGGCGGCGACTCGCTTGTCTTCGATGGCCCCGTACAAGGCGATCACGCCGAGGTAGAGAAACAGCAGGATCAGCTCCGAGGTGAGCCGGGCATCCCATACCCACCACGTGCCCCACATCGGCTTGCCCCACAGTGAGCCGGTGACCAGCGCCAGGAAAGTGAACGAGGCGCCGATCGGCGCGCTGCTGATGGCGATAACTTCCGCCAGTTTGATGCGCCAGACCAGGCTGATCAGGCCGCCGGCGGCCATTACCACATAAATAAAGAGGGACATCCAGGCGGCGGGCACATGGATGAAAATGATGCGGTAGCTCTCGCCCTGCTGGTAATCCGTAGGCGCAAGCACCAGCCCGCCGTACAGGCCGGCGAGCAGAAGCGCGGCGCTGAGCACGCCCAGCCAGGGGACGAAGAGACCGGCGATGCGGTAGAAATGCATCGGTGAGGCCATGCGGTGGAAAAAGCGTACGATCATGGTTAGCTCAAGCTGACTCGCAGGGAAGCGGCGGTCGCCATCGGGGCGAGTGCCAGGGAAAGGGCGAGCAGGGCGCCCAGAAAAGAAAGTTGCGCGGTGGCCGGTATCCCGGCGGCGGCGGTTTCCATGGCATCGGCGCCGAAGATCAGAACCGGGACGTACAGCGGCAGCACCAGCAGGGAAAGGATCACCCCCCCGCGGCGCAGGCCGACGGTCAAGGCCACACCGACCGCTCCAATCAGGCTGAGCACCGGTGTGCCGAGGATCAGGGTCAACATCAGGACCCCGATCGCATCTCCGGGGAGCGCCAGGAGAACCCCCAGCAGCGGCGCCACCAGCAACAGGGGCAGTCCTGTCACCAGCCAGTGGGCAAGCACCTTCGCCAGCACCAGTATGGACACCGGGTGGGCGCTGAGCATGAATTGCTCCAGCGACCCGTCGTCGAAATCCGAGCGAAACATACTGTCCAAGGATAGCAGCGCCGCCAGCAAAGCGGCGACCCAGATCACCCCGGAGCCCACCGCCTGAATCAGCTTCGGATCATTGCCTATGCCGAGCGGAAACAAGCTGGTGACCAGGACGAAGAACAGCAGCGGGTTCATCAGCTCGGCGCGCCGCCGATAGGCGAGTACCAGGTCGCGGCGCAGCAGGAGTACGAAGGCGCTGGATAAAGAGAGCGTACTCATGCCGAAAGATTGATCCTGAGCACCTCGGCGTGCTCCAGGTCGATACGGTGATGGGTCGTCATCGCGGCCATTCCCCCGGCGGACAGATGGTTATCGAACAGCGACTCGACGTGTTTGATCCCTTGCCGGTCCAACGAGGTGAATGGCTCGTCCAGGATCCAGAGAGTCGCCTCGGTGACCAACAGCCGGGCGATCGCCAACCGGCGCTGCTGGCCGGCCGAAAGATTGCGTGTTGGGACATCTTCGAAACCGAACAGACCGACGCGCCGCAAGGCATCGTCCACCGGGACCTCCTGCCGGGCCTTGCCCAGTCCCTGAGCCATACGCAGGTTCTCCTGCGGCGTGAGATCCAGCTTGTTGCCGTCCTTGTGGCCCAGATAGGCGATGTGCTGATGATACTCCGGGCCGAGCTTGAAGATATCCTCCCCCTCCCAGACCACCGTGCCCGACTCCGGCAGCCGAATGCCGCAAAGAATGCGCAGCAGCGAGGTCTTGCCGCTGCCGTTTTCACCCTCCAGC
>JAHEIA010000433.1 GCA_024639625.1 Chromatiales bacterium | reverse complement strand
GTACAATGCGCCGAGCGCGAGGCCGGATGAGGTTTGGCGGCCCCGGGAGAGAATCGCAGCAGGCACAGCTTCTCGGGATCTCTGGCTTGATCGGGATCCGTGCGGCGAAGTGAGGAGGTTTCGGCCATGTGGTGGATTCTGCAAACGCGCCTAGTGCGCGCCGGAATCATCTCCCCGGCCACCCGCCTGGAACGCTATCCGCCGTTTCGCGCGATGCGTATCCGGGTGCTCGATCTGAGCCCGGATTGGCGCCGTTTGCGCATCCGCCTGCCGTTGAACAGACGCAATCGTAACCCGGGTGGCAGCATGTTCGGCGGCTGCATCGCATGCCTCGCCGACCCCATAGCGGCGCTTGCCTGTGCGCGGATTTTCCCTGGCTATGCGGTGTGGACGCGCGCCATGAGCCTTGATTTTCGCTGCGAAGGCCGCACTGATTTAGAGCTGCGATTCGAGTTCGACCCAACAACCGAGGAACGGGTCGGCGGCGAACTGGAGCGCCGCGGGCGCGCCACGCCGGATTTCGAATATGGGTTCTTTTCCCAGGACGATCGGCTATGCGCACTGGTGCGCAACACGGTCGCAATTCGGGCTCCTGGAGACGAGACCCCAAGCGGCGGGGCCCTGGGGTTGCGGCGGACTCGAGGCGAACCGAATCAACGCATGAAGCAACGGAGTCAGAAGCGATGAATGACGACGAACCGAAGTTGGACATGGATCTCTCAAGCGGCATTGCCGCGTTCGAGGCCAAACAGTTCCGGCGCGCCAGCGAATTATTGTCCCCACTCGCGGAGGAGGGGGTTGCCGAGGCCCAGTACCGCATGGCGATCATGGCTCAAAACGGGCTGGGCATGGTGCGCAACGACTCCCTCGCCTCCAGATACATGCGCGCGGCCGCGGAGACCGGCTCCGCCTTGGCTCAGCATGGGCTGGGGTTCATGTACCTAGAGGGAGAGTGTGTGGAGAAGGATGCTACACAGGCGGCCGCATGGTTTCGCAAGGCGGCGGAACAAGGGCTCGCCGGGTCGCAAACCACCCTCGCGATGATGTACGAGCAGGGCAATGGCGTAGCAAAGGATGCGGAGCAGGCCAAACATTGGTACCATAAAGCGGGCTTCGATATGTGATCGGCCGGACGGCTGGCGAGCCCCCAACGCGGTTTCCGGCAAGCGAAGGGTCTGCCATCGGCTCGTTCCGTATCGCTGCAGCCCTCCTCACTGGGGTTCTTTACCCGGTGCTGCGCTACCCGGCCCGTGCTCGACTTTTTCCACGTCTTGTTGTTGATCCTGCGATAGGTCGGCCGCATAGAAGGCCGCGTCATCCGGAAGAATGACTGAAAATACAGGTGTTTCGTCGATCTCGATCGTCGCTTGCGAGATCACCAGGTCCAGCACGTGGCCGCCCGCCTGCCGGTCCGCGGTAAGAAAGTGCAGGTGATACCCGGGAACGTTCAGCCCCTTGATATAGCTGGGGCTGCGAAAGCCGACGACGGTGCCATGGACGTCCTCGAAGTGGAACAGGCGTTGGGTTTTTGCGACTTCTTTGAGCGGCGGATAGGGTTTGCTCTGTCGCGGTACGCTTCGCGTCTCCACGCGCTCGAACGATCCTCGGATCTTTATGGCGTAAAACAGGTTTAGCGTGGGCAACTGGTTGTCGAGCCATGTTTTCAAGGCTGCGAGGCCGGTGCCCGGCTGGATGGGCAGCGATTGGTCCGCTTCAAAAAAGGTGACCGCGGCAAAGGGTGTCGCGACACTCGGCTTCGCTTCTCGGGCGACACCGTCGGATGGGATCTGGTACACATTCCCATCGAGTACCAGCATCTCGCCATCCAGTTGGTTGAAGGTGCCGAGCCCGAAGTCGCCGTAGCGTTGCAGCTGATCGATCGACAGACGCCCGTCGTAGATCCCGGTCATCAGGGCGTCGATGGTGGAATACTGGGTCAGGGTGTCGGTGCCGGCGCTCAGTGCGGTGCCGCTCGACCCCAGCAGCCAGAGGCCCAGGCAGACGGCGATGCCTCGCCCGTATAGAGCGCCCCCCGGCGATTGCTGCGCCGCCGCGGAATGCGGCAAAGCGCTCTCGGCTGCGGGCTGGCGGCGGTTCTGGGTGCTGTTCATCGAATTTGGGCCTATTCGCACAATCTGCATCCTCATCGAGGGGGCGCCAATGCGCCAACCGAGCGTCCCAGTCTAGCGGAAAGCCGAGTGCAAGGCCTGCTTGCTCTTGTATTCTTGCGAAGCGCATCTTGGTGCAGACGACGGTTACACCAGGCTTCGGGTGCGCAGGGGAAACCGGCTTGGCGGCTGCGTTGCGCCTGCCCTCGATCTTGCCGCTTGCGCGGGGGCGCCGGAACGCAGTGCCAAGCTTGCGTGTTTCGGTACAATAGGCGGCGGATCCGCTACCGGGGTGGGAATTCATGAGTCAGCTGCGTGCCGAAGAGCGTCGCGAATATCCGAGAGTACGAGTCAAGTTCAACGTGGTCTTGATCGGCGAAGGTCTGCGCCCTCGGGGGTGTCGCGTGCTGGATGTAAGCCAGGGCGGCGTGCTCCTCGAGTGGCCGGATTCGGGTATCGGCAACGGTGTTTCCGGTCCCGGGTTGACGCATTTCTTTCAGCGCGGAGACCTAGTCGAGGTCCGCTTCTCTGTCGAGTCCACATTGGGCGGTAGCCGGCAGAACTTTCACCTGGCGGGTTATGTGGTGCGGGTCGTAGAGCGGCGCATCGCAGTCGCCTTCCGCCGGGTGGACGGAAGGCTTGGCTTGTTGCTGGACCGACGCATGGGAGACGATTCGGCAGCAGAGAGCGTCGAGCTGAAAGGGCGGCAGCAGCCATCCGCGAACGCTTCGCCGACGGTCGCAGAAGTGGCCGCGCCGAGTCCCACCGGCGCAGCGGCCGAGCTACTAAGCGGTGCACGGGGGCGCGATTCCAATGTGCAGGAGGGCGCGTTGGCGACACCCGGTATGGGAACGAAGAGCTCTAAGGAGACAGTCAGCAATGGGGGTAAGCAGGCGATGATGAACGAGGGAGATAGGCAGAGGGCAACAGGTTCGCGTGCGCTAGGGTCTTACCTGACCGCCGCCCTGTTCCTCCTCGGATTGGTGGCTGTTGCGGCGCTGACGGTGGCGTCGTTCAGTGTGCAGGATCGAGTGGCGGCGCTGGAAGACGAGTTAAGCAATGTGGTCGATCTGATCAATAATCTGGAAAGCGACCGCGTCGATGCCACCAACGGCTTGCGCGAGATCATCAGCGACGTCTCGCAGCGGGTGGAAAGCCTGGCCGGCCATAGCCACGACGCCGAACCGCAAGCGACCGCGCAGAGCCCGAAGCCGACTGAATCCGCCGCTGGGGTCGAACCGCCTAAAGCCGCGAAACCTACGC
>JAHEIA010000432.1 GCA_024639625.1 Chromatiales bacterium | reverse complement strand
CTTCCGCTGTAGGTGTCCGGGTTGCCTTCGTTGAACTGATCCAGCGAGGTCGTGCTGACGGCAGAGGAGCCGAACTCCATGATCGGTGCGCCGCCCACGTCCTCACTGCCCGCGTACGCATCCGGGTTGCCGCGGTACCAGTCTTCGATGGAGGCGCGCACCTCGATCCCGCTCGAAAGGTTGTCCTCGATCCAATACGGTGAATCGAACTTCGGGTTCACATCCGGGCTCTGGAACGATTTCTCGTAGTCGTGGGCCACGGCGATGTTGCTCACCAGTAGCAAAGCGGATGCAGCAATCAGAGTCTTCATGGTCATCTCCTGTTTGCGTTGCTGAAGTGAAAGCGTGTCGGGTTCGGAGATAAAGACCCAGCGCGGCGCTGGTTTATTTCGTCGGCAAGCAGAAATTCGCGAAATCGCAAAACCCGCAAGGCACTCCACTCGTCTTTCATCGATTGAAAAATGCAACACAGCCGAAGTACGCAGGGACCAGATCCCTTCGCGACCTCAGCCTCCCAATAATGCAATCACCAGAGAGAATATCGATACATTCGGTCGTGCGCGCCAACTGCGTCACTATCTGCCTGTGCACGTCACCCCGGGCGCTGCGGATCCGCGCTAAAAATACAACCACAAGCAGCCCCAACTGCGGCATCCAGCACAAGTTCGCCAACTCCACATCCTGTGGATCGACCTCCCCACTGCGGTACTTTTCATTTTTACACAATGGGTTACCGACACAACACGGCCTTCCCATTGGGATGTAGCTCGACCTCGCACGGACAATCTCTACCGGAATTGCCAACGGCTTCACAGAAATCGGCACAGAACCTGCAGTTGAGAATCTGAAGCTTGCGCAAATACGAGGAAGCGCAAAGCGACGGGGCGCCAAAGGATTGGGCTTAACGCAGATGGGCGCGGGCAGCATCAAGCGAGCACACAGTACACAGAAAATATCTAACAAAGAATATTATTTGGGGGGAATCAGAATGTACGTCTCTAAAAGAAAAGCGATCGTGTTGGCAATGGGTATGTTGATGGGGACCTTTGGGGCGTCGGCAGGTTGGGCGGCCGCTGGTGACTGTGACATGCAATCCCTTATCGTCCAGGGCACGGATCGGGCCTCGGTCAGGGATGCGGTAGAGTCGCTCGGCGGCCAGGTAACCCATGAACTCGGTGTCATTCAGGCACTCGGGGTTCGCCTGCCGGCCAACCAACAAGAAGCTCTGGGCAGCCAACCTGCGGTGGGGACTGTATTCGTCGACCAGCAGCTCGCGAAGAGTACAACTAACGACATGCAGCCGGCATCCTGGCAGTCCGTGGCGGCGCATGCGGTTTACACCCAACAGCTGATGGGCACAGAAGTAACTGTAGCGGTGCTCGACAGCGGGCAGAACGCGAGCGTCGTGGTCGCCCAGATCTCCGGCGCGCAGGACGCCGGGAGCTATCTGGATGCGATCAGCGCTATCGACTGGGCGATTGCCAACAAGGATCGGTATGACATTCGGGTGCTGAAACTCTCCTTCAAAGCCCCACCCGCCTCCGACCGTGGCGACGACCCGCTCAATCAGGCTGTGCTCGCGGCGCGCAAGGCACAGATCGAGGTGTTTGCCGCAGCAAACACCATGGGGATCTAAACGCGCCGGCCCATCGGCACGTCGCGTCGTCCGGAACGACGACCGGCGTGCCGCTCTACCCGCCCTTCATCCTGCCGACAGCAGTCTCTGCTACTGTCACCCTGGGATAACACGCGCGCCAAGATACTTCCCTCGCGATCAAGCCCGAAGAGACCCAAACCGCTTGTTGTTAGCAAAAGCCGCGCCAATCCCGCGCTCCCCTTGGTACGATCTGTGGGCTAGGGTCCGAAGCTCAGAAATACCGGAGCACCAGGTACTCGATAGCTTCCTACTGCTTCTTCAGAGATCGGATTTGCTTGTCGCGTGTCTCGATCAGGATCGATTTGCTTTCATCTTGATCACTCATAAGCAGTCTCTAGCGGAATGCCGCCGCACGACGCGTCGTGAGATTGTATCCTGCCGAACGAAAAGGAAGGTGTCTCGGCACCGAACGAAGAACGCCGTCGCTTCAATCCGCGAGTCGTTTGAGGCCTGCCAGGCTAGCACGGAATTGCTCCGCCTTCGGGGTATTGAAACGCAGGGTTATCATGCCGTTCCAATCGCCCTGGAATTCCGCCGCATCGAAGGACAGCTCAATGCTCTCTGGAGCAACAAGCTCACATCGGATATCTGAAAATCCTCGGCCGCCGATGGGCACATTGATGAGGCGCTTACCGTAACCGCACGCGATGAGTCGGCGTCTTGTCAGCGCCAAGAACCCGGAAAACCCCTCTCTGCGATGCTTGAAGTGTTTTCCCGGCGCCTTTAGATCCTGCGTGATGAGCCAACCTCCGATGCCTTCATCGCAGAGAAGAATCTGTTCTGCCTCGAGCGCCAGGCGCAACATCCCGGGAATACCGCCGATGCGGAACAACCGATAGAGCAAGGTCTTTTTCACGATACCGGTCTCCCCTTCGAACAGCCCCCCCGGCCGGAACCGATACTGCGCAGGCCGCTCCTGGACGTTGCGACGAACCCCGCTCGCAGGACGCCGGCTTATTGTTTTCCCCTGTGATTTCCCACAGCTTGGCTTGGGAACGAGATCTCCAGCACGATACATCCACTATCTGTGCGGAACGGTCCGTGCACCTCTCCCGGCGGCCTGCTTGCGTAATCTCCCACCTCCAACCATTGGTCGAACGCCGCGTCGTAAAGCCTGCCCTGGAGGATCATCACTTCTTCCGGATAGTCGTGGCTCTTCGCACCGAATGGCGAGGTGTCAGCCCCGGGCTGGAAGCGGGTCAACCTCGTGTAGTCGCCGGTTTCCTCGTCCATAGCGAGAGTCAGCTCCTGCGCCACTCCGTCCATCCCGTCGACAGCCCTCCATCGGTGCCGATTCTCCGGCAACAGGGGATTCCAATAAGTCTTCGTACTTTTCGCCATCGCGTTTTCTCCAGCCGCCTGCTCCGCACCGGGAATCACCCCCCCTGAAGCAGACCGCGCTGCCCCGCAGACGCGAGCTTCGTCGAAAGATCCCACAGCAGGCTTCCGCCTGCATCACGCGGGCAAACCAAGGCACGCCTCAGACGTCTGGTTGCGAATTCCCGATTCGTTTCTCCATCAGTGGACTCTTCGCGCGTCTACCTTTCAAGGTTGCCCGCTCGCCGCTTCCCTTCCTCCCGCCCCGATATTCCACCCACCGAACCGCAGCGCGCTTTGTATTACCAATACCGGAAGACATCGTTCCGCTATCTCTCCTCCCGAACCTCGAGCAGCACCTCATTGCGGCGCAGAAACCAGAGCGAAAAAGGCGAATCG
>JAHEIA010000051.1:4616-10897 GCA_024639625.1 Chromatiales bacterium | reverse complement strand
AACCCTAAACAGCTCGCTTGAGGCTCCAGGACTAGAGGTCCATCCGATTCTGGCACATAATCTGCAACCTGCAGGAGACGGAAATGATCCCATGAGCTGCATGGCCACCCTGAGGGGATCGCTAAAATTATCTTGACCACCAGGTTTTCAATCTACGTTGGAGTAAAGTTCCGATGGCATCGAAAGTATTAAAAATGATCAAAGATAAGGACGTGAAATTCGTTGATCTGCGTTTCACGGACACTCGCGGCAAAGAACAGCACGTCTCCGTGCCGGCATCCATAGTGGACGAGGATATGGTGACCGAAGGCAAGATGTTCGACGGCTCTTCTATCGCCGGATGGAAAGGCATCAACGAATCGGACATGATCCTGATGCCGGAGGACGACAGTGCAGTGCTCGATCCTTTTTCCGACGAGGTGACGCTGATCATCCGTTGCGACATCGTCGAGCCCACTACCATGCAAGGTTACGAGCGTGATCCCCGGTCGCTCGCCAAGCGCGCTGAGGCCTACCTCAAGTCGACGGGCGTAGCTGACACGGCCTATTTCGGCCCCGAACCCGAATTCTTCATCCTGGACGACGTTCGCTGGAGCGTCGGTATGAGCGGTGCCAGCTATCACGTGGACTCGGAAGAGGCTGAATGGAACTCCGAGCGCGTGTTCGAGGAGGGCAACATCGGCCACCGGCCGAGCGTCAAGGGCGGCTATTTCCCGGTGCCTCCGGTCGACTCTCTGCAAGACATCCGCTCTGCCATGTGTCTGGCGATGGAAGAGATGGGCGTTCCGGTGGAGGTACATCACCATGAAGTAGCGACCGCCGGGCAATGCGAAATCGGCACCAGGTTCAGTACCTTGGTGCAGCGTGCCGATTGGAACATGATTCTCAAATACGTCGTGCACAATGTGGCGCACGCCTACGGAAAAACGTCAACCTTCATGCCGAAACCTCTGGTCGGCGACAACGGATCCGGGATGCACGTCCACCAGTCCCTGGCCAAGGGCGGCGAGAACCTTTTCGCCGGCAATAAGTACGGCGGTTTATCCGAACTCGCGCTCTACTATATCGGCGGTATTTTCAAACACGCGCGGGCATTGAACGCGTTCACTAACGCCTCGACCAACAGCTACAAACGCTTGGTGCCAGGTTTCGAGGCGCCGGTGATGCTGGCGTATTCGGCGCGCAATCGGTCGGCGTCGGTTCGCATCCCGCACGACAGCAACCCCAAGGGCCGGCGTGTCGAGGTGCGTTTCCCCGATCCGACCGCGAATCCCTATCTTGCCTTTTCGGCCATGATGATGGCGGGCCTAGATGGCATCCAGAATAAGATCCATCCCGGCGATCCGCTGGACAAGGACCTTTACGATCTGCCTGCGGAGGAGGCAAAGGCGATTCCTACGGTCTGCCACGCGCTCGACATGGCCCTCGACGAATTGGACAAAGATCGGGAATTTCTGCTCGCCGGTGGGGTGTTCACAGACGACGTTATCGATGGTTACATCCGGCTGAAGATGGACGAGGTTACCCAACTGCGCATGACGACCCACCCGGTCGAATTCGATCTTTACTACAGTCTCTAAACACCTCGATCGTTTGCTGTATCTGCTGTGTGCTTGAAGCCCCCTGCCAAGGGGGCTTTTTTTCCTCTGCCTAGTGCATTGTCCCGCTGTACTGGATGCTTTACTCTCCGAATATGTGGAAGGCATTCTTAATCGTGCTTTGTTTACTCGCTGGCACTGCTTCCGCCCAAGTTTACAAATGGGTTGATGCGGACGGCGTGGTGCACTATTCGGACGAACCCCATCCGCGCGGGCAACGCTTCGAGCCTCCCGAGATCTCGGTTTACCCTTTCCGGGTTCCAAAAACCAAGCCGCTGCTCCCGCCAAGACCGAAAATCGAAACAGCCCCAGAAACAGCCCCAGAAACAGCCCCAACAGAGCCAACAGAGCCAACAGAGCCAACAGAGCCAACAGAGCCAACAGAGCCAACAGAGCCAACAGAGCCAGACGCAGCGCTGCCTTTCGAAGATCTGCGCATCCTGCTGCCGGCCAACAACGCTCGGATATCGGCAGCGGCGGGAACTGTGGAAGTGGAGATTGCACTTGCGCCTGGCCTGCAACGTGAGCAGGTGATCCACCTTCTGCTAGACGGCCGCAAGGTCCGAACCGATCTGCTGTCCTCGCGCGCGACTTTGCATGGCGTACCTCCCGGCAGCCACGTGCTGGAAGCGCGTATCGTGGATGCAGCGGGAAATGAACTGAAGCGCACAAGATCGATACTTTTTCATGTCGATTGAGTCCCCCGCAGGGCTGACTCATCGCTGCTCCAGACCAAAGCTTGCCGCCGAGGTTCTGCTAGCCGATTTTCGGGACCGCGAGTTTTTCCTCATCCTGCGGCCGCTTTTGCACTAAGATGGTGCGGCGAGGAAAGGTGTCCGTAGGGTGGGTTCGCCAGTTGCGACTCCGCAGCATTCCGTGAATCGATGCCACCCTGGTTCCAGGCCGCAAGCTTTCGTTACGCGTCCCGGCACCCCTTTTTTCCGCTCGACCAAAAGTGGTTTGCTTCTTGCTTGGAACTGCCGATATGGACTACACCGAATATCCCAGGGAGCCAGGCGTCGAGCGACGAATCATGGAGGGGCTCAACGTCTCGGTGATGCTGTTTGACGCCGAACTGAGGTTGCGTTACATCAATCCAGCGGGCGAAATGCTGTTCGCTTCGAGCGCGCGCCATATGATCGGGGTGCATGCGATGGACCTCATCCGTTGTACTGGAGGCCAGGTGGACAAGGATCTGCGGGCCACGCTCGATACCGGACAGCCGTTCGCTGAGCGCGGCGTGCTCCTTACGCTACCCGACGGGCGTCAAGCGACGGTCGATTGCACCATATCGCCACTCAAAGATCTCGAGGGTCCGACGGAAATCCTTATCGAGCTGCAGCAGAAAGACCGGCAATTGCGCATCTCCCGCGAAGAGCTGCTGATCGCCCAGCACCAGACGGTACGTGAACTGGTCCGTGGTCTGGCCCACGAGATCAAGAACCCCCTGGGGGGGTTGCGCGGAGCCGCGCAGTTGTTGGAGCGGGAGCTGCCGGACTCTTCGCTCTATGAATATACCCATATCATCATCGACGAGGCGGACCGGCTGCAGGCCTTGGTCGACCGCATGTTGGGTCCGACCCGACCGCCGAACAAGCAGGCAGTGAACATACACGATGCCTTGGAACGCGTGCGCCAACTGGTTCAAGCAGAGACCGGCGAAACGGTCGCGGTTACGCGGGATTACGATCCCAGTATCCCCCTGCTCCAGGCGGATGCGGACCAGTTGATCCAAGCGCTGCTGAATCTTGTGCGCAATGCAGTGCGCGCAGCAGGGGAGAGTGGCGAAGTTATTCTGCGCACGCGGGTTCTGCGTCAGTTTACCCTCGGCAGTATCCGCCATCGGTTGGTACTCAAGGTGGATATCGAAGACAACGGGACGGGAATCGATCCCGAGCTGCTACCGGGGATCTTTTTTCCCATGGTCAGTGGCAGCAACGAAGGCGCCGGGCTGGGCCTGCCGATCGCCCAGTCTCTGATCAGTCGGCACGGCGGCTTGATCGAGTGCAGCAGCAAGCACGGAGAGACGATCTTTTCTGTGCTCTTGCCCCTGGAGGTAGGAAATGGTTAAGGGATCTAACGTTTGGGTCATCGACGACGATCGCTCGATTCGCTGGGTCTTGGAGCGGGCCCTGCAGAAGGCGGGTGTAGAGGTGGCGAGCTTTGCTTCCGCTGCGGGTGTGTTGGAGCGCTTGGCGCGTGAAGCACCCGATGTGATCATCTCCGATATCAGGATGCCCGGCATGGACGGGTTGGAGCTGCTGCGCCGTATCCATGAGGAACACCCGGAACTGCCGGTGATCATCATGACTGCTCACTCCGACCTCGACAGTGCGGTCTCGGCTTATCACGGAGGTGCATTCGAATACCTTCCCAAGCCCTTCGATCTTGATGAGGCGATAGAACAGGTGCGCCGAGCGGTGTTGCGAACCCAGTCCCGGCGCGGCACGGTGGCGGTCCCTAGCGTTGCGGACAGCCCGGAAATCATCGGCGAAGCGCCGGCGATGCAAGAGGTATTTCGTGCCATCGGCCGTTTGGCACGCTCGAAAATCACCGTATTGATCAACGGCGAATCCGGTACCGGCAAAGAGCTGGTAGCCCGGGCCCTCCACCGCCACAGTCCGCGGGGATCGGGACCCTTTATCGCGCTCAATATGGCGGCGATTCCAAAGGATCTGCTGGAATCGGAGCTCTTCGGCCACGAGCGAGGGGCGTTTACCGGGGCGCAGACGAGGCGCACCGGCCGCTTTGAACAGGCTGAGGGTGGCACCTTGTTTCTTGATGAGATCGGCGACATGCCGCCCGAACTGCAGACCCGTTTGTTACGGGTCTTGGCCGAAGGGGAGTTCTATCGGGTCGGCGGCCACACGCCAGTACGGGTCGACGTTCGCATCATCGCCGCCACTCACCAGCACCTTGAGCTACTGGTGAAGAAGGGAAAATTCCGCGAGGACCTGTTCCATCGCCTGAATGTGATTCGGATCCATCTCCCCAGCCTGCGCGAACGCAGGGAAGACATCCCTTTGCTGATGGAGCATTTTCTGTCTGCGGCCGCACAAGACCTCGGCGTCGAGCCGAAGACCCTGCTGCCGGAGACCGTCCACGAACTGCAGCAGTTAGATTGGCCCGGCAACGTGCGTCAGCTCGAGAACACCGCCCGCTGGCTCACCGTTATGGCGTCGGGCCAGCAGGTCCACGCCGATGATTTGCCGCCGGAGTTGCGCGACAATCCGATACGGGAAGCCACAGGGGGCTTGGGGGACTGGCGTTCCAGCCTGCGCTCGTGGGCTCGAGAGAACTTTCGTCAGGGAAAACAGCGGCTGCTGGATGAGGCGCTCCCAAGCCTGGAAACGATTATGATTGAGGCGGCCCTGGAACACACTGGTGGCCACCGCCAGGATGCCGCAAGGTTGCTCGGCTGGGGACGCAATACCCTGACCCGGAAGATCAAGGAGCTGGGCCTCGAAACCACTTCTTTGGAGACCAAGACCGGGTGAGTCATACTGGCGGTACGGCACACAAGCGGCAGGAGGTGGGGCGGTGGAAAGCAGCAGTATCGAATTGCCGGGCAGTGAAGTAGAAGCCTGTGTCTTGGAAGGGGATCGTCTGTCCGTTCGGTTTTCCCGAGCCTTTATCGTAAAGAGCATGACCGGTTCGGCGGAGCGAACGCGCTGGCACCAGCGCGGGGAGCTAATCCTTGGCGGGGTAGCGCTCGAAGGCGATCTTCCCCAGGGGCCCTTGGTCTGCGCCGGTGGCGATGTAGGGGAAAACGTTTATACCTATCGGGATATGATACCGATCCCCCTGGATAGCCGGGGCCGTGCCTCCTGCAATCTGCGTTTCGCCGGCACCGATCAGCGTCTTGTCGCCCAGGGCGATAGCGTGATGCTCAGGATGTTCGATGTTCCGAAGTACATCGAACATCTGCGCCCCGGTGCTTGAACGGGCGTCGCCGATCAGCGGGCCCCGGAAGCCAGGCGATGCGCCTGGCGGGTCGTTTCCGGCAGGCGGAAGCGGGGTGCGCAACGCAACACCAGCTCGATCGCACTCTCCAAGGAGACCCGGTGACCTACGGAAACGAACAGGGGGCTAACCTTGGCGCGGGTTCTAACTGCGGCGCCAATGCGTTCGCCGCCCTCGGTTAAGGGCACCCAGGAACCGCGGTCTGCTGGGACCGCCTCATGTTGGCCGATCAAGCGGCTCTTGGCGACACCGATGCTGGGAAGATCCGTGACTACACCCAGATGACAGGCGAGGCCGAAACGCCGCGGATGAGCCAACCCCTGGCCGTCACATAGCAGCAGATCGGGTACGCGGCCGAGTTTTTCCAGTGCGGCCAAAACGGCTGGCAGTTCGCGAAAGGAGAGCAATCCCGGTACATAGGGAAAGCGGGTCGTCTGGCGGGCGATCGCCCAGTGCTCGAGCTCCAGTTCCGGGAAACTGAGAACGGCTACCGCAGCCCGGGTCGTTTTCCCCGCGTCTTCGAATCCGACGTCGACACCGCCAAGGCTGCGCAGAGGCCCCCAGTGATCTTCCACGACCACCTCATGACGCAGGAGGTTTTGCAGCTCCCTTGCCTGCGCCGGGCTTAGGTCCCAGCGGTGGCGGTGCCGTAGATGCAACATGGGGCCCACGGCGCCCTTTGGCCGTCGCCTAACGGGTATGCAAACAGGTTGGTGCGCA
>JAHEIA010000051.1:0-4606 GCA_024639625.1 Chromatiales bacterium | reverse complement strand
ATTTGCTCTGAATCTAACCCTCTGGTTCGCGCAACCAGAGATCCCGGACCGCCAGAATGCGGGTCAATTGGGTCTCCGACAGACGCACCCCGAATTCTTCCCACAACTGCTTAGCCGCTGCTTCCGGGGTGCTCGGGGGGCGTTGCATCTGCTGCAGGAAACCAGAAATATCTTCGACGATTGCCCACGGGTAGATGATCCAATGCCACTCCTTGACCTCCACCACACGATAATCCGCCCGCTGACGAGTGGTTAGCTTCTCATGCAGCACCGCCGTGCGGATCTGCGAGGGCGCGAAGGAATCCAAGTGTTCCACCGCGGCAAGCAGTGTGTCGCCGGTGTCGTTCACGTCATCGACCAGCAACACCCGGCGCCCGGAGATGTCTCCGCTCAAAGGAAAGCGAACGCGCGCTCGCTGTTGTTTTTTCCCCCCCGCCGCATAGTGCTGAATCTTGATACTGGTCATGGCGCTGATGCCCAGGAAGTCGCACAGATAGCGGGCCGGGGCGAAACCACCGCGCGCAACGGCAACGACAATCTCCGCGGCGAATCCGGAGTCGCGGATCTTTGCTGCCAACTCCCAGCACATCTCGTAAACCAGCCCCTGGCTGATCAGTTCACAAGGAAAACGCTCTGCCATGACTGCGGATCCTTCTGTGAAAGAACATGTTGGGGGCGTTCGCACCGCAGGACGTGGTGAGGAAGGCGCGCGAAAAAAAGCCCGCAACGATGCGCCGAGCGGGCTTTTGATGGCTTGCCTGCAGGGGCTTCAAACTCCAGCCCCCACGGCGAAAGCTGCGGGCCGGTTTACCTGTGGGAACCGGTAATCTGATGGGCCAGGTCCACCACACGCATGGCCATGTCGCGGTAGTCCTGCCGGTAGGTTGCCAACAGGCCGTCGCTAGAGGCCCAGTAATCTTTTCCGGAGATTCCTTGCTGGTGTTCGAGATCGATGAATTTTTTCTGCATCTCGAGCATCTTGCCGATCAACTCCTTCTTTTCCTGCTTCAGGGCTTCTTTGTCGCTCATGCTTCATCTCCGCTTACAGACTCACGAATGAATCTACTCAATGAGTGGATGCCGACTTGCTAATATAGCACGAAGATTCCGTGAAAAACCAGACTCAAGGACTATCCCTTTCGGGAGGGGTGGCTGCGCAGCCGCAGCCGGCAATTTTATGTTCGTGCAAGCGCAGCGTGCCCACCAGTTGGCCGACCGACGGCAGCTCGTGTCGCTGGAGGTAGCTTTCTATACCCGCGTTGATCTTGTTGCAGACCAATGGGTCGTAGAATAGAGCGGTGCCGATCCCGACCGCGGAGGCGCCGGCGATAATGAATTCGATCGCATCCTCGGCGCTACTTATGCCCCCTTGGCCGATAATAGGTATGCTGTGCTGCCGGCACACTTGGTAGACTTGATGCACCTTGAGTACGGCGACGGGTTTGATCGCCGGCCCGGAAAGCCCCCCTTGGTTATTGCCGATCAATGGCAAGCGGCTCTCGATGTCGATCGCCATGCCCATCAAGGTGTTGATCACCGAAAACGCGTCGCTGCCGGCCTCGATGCAGAGTTGCGCGTTGCCCGCTATATCCGTCTGATTTGGCGACAGCTTGGTGATCAGGGGCTTCTGTGTGGCCTTGCGACAGGCCTCTACCACGCGCGCCGACATCTCGGGGTCGTTGCCGAACGCAACCCCACCTTGCTTTACGTTAGGGCACGAGATGTTGATCTCGATGGCGTCGATTGGGGAATCGTCGAAACGACGAGTCACCGCCTGGTATTCCTCGATCGTCGATCCGGACACGTTCGCGATGAACCGGGATTCGGCGAAATCGAGCTTGGGCAGGATCTCCGCAACAACTCTATCCACGCCCGGGTTCTGCAAGCCGATCGCATTCAGCATACCGCCTGGAGTCTCGCAGACCCGGTGTGCCGGATTGCCCAGGCGTGGTTCCAAGGTGGTCCCCTTGAGACAGACTGCACCCACGTCGCGGTTGGAAAAGCCCTTGACGCGTGTGTACTCTTCGCCGAATCCTACACACCCCGAAAGTAACACGATGGGCGACGCAAAGGGCAGCCCGCAAAAATCGGTGGACAATACGGAGGGCGTGGTGGTGGACATGGCAGGGCATCTCTGGATGATGGCAGCGCGGCCGCTGCGAGTTACCGCGCTATTATGACAGATCCTCTCGCGCCTACGCGAAGCCCGCCCGGCAGGGGCCCTCTATAAGGAAGCTGAATGTTCCACCTCGCGCTTTTTCAGCCGGAGATACCACCCAATACGGGGAATATCATACGCCTTTGTGCGAATCTCGGCTGTGCGCTGCACTTGATTCACCCTCTAGGCTTCGCTCTCGATGACCGGCGCCTGCGGCGGGCCGGGCTGGACTACTGGGAATGGGCCCGATTGCAGGAGTATGTTTCTTGGGAGTCGTTCCTTCTCGCCCACGGAGGTCGGCGCATGTTTGCCTGCACGACGCGCGGTAAGCAGGTCTATAGTGATGTGCGCTTCCGCCCTGACGACCTATTGCTACTTGGGCCGGAGACCCGGGGGCTGCCGGCGGAGATTCTGTCGCAAGTACCCGACGACCGCTGGCTGCGTATCCCCATGCGCCCTGGAAACCGCAGCCTCAATCTCTCCAACGCGGCGGCGCTGATCCTGTACGAGGCTTGGCGGCAGAATGGTTTTTTGGGAGGTTCCTGACGCCGTGAACGGAGCGCGACGCGCGTGCTATTCTGTCTCTGCCTTCTGTTGCCGATCCAACAAGGCATGGACTGCTTCCGCGGGTGGCAGCTGTTCGTAGAGAACGCGGTAGGTCTGCTCGCTGATGGGCATGTCAACGCCCAGCTCGCGCGCCTTCAACCAGACCTCCTGGGCCGTATGCACGCCTTCCACTTCCTGTCCTATCTCGCGCCTCGCCTGGTCGATGCTCAACCCTCTCGCCAGAGCCAGGCCCATGCGTCGGTTGCGGGATTGGTCATCGGTGCAGGTCAAGGCCAGGTCGCCCAGTCCGGCGAGGCCCATGAACGTATCTTTCTGGCCGCCGAGCGCCACGCCCAGGCGGGTGATCTCCGCCAGGCCCCGGGTGATCAGCGCAGCCCGCGTATTGGCCCCAAAGCCGAGGCCGTCGGCAATCCCTGCGGCGATGGCGAGCACATTCTTGGCGGCCCCGCCGACCTCGACGCCGACCACGTCAGCGCTGGTATAGGCGCGAAAATAGTCCGCGTGCAGAAAGCGGGCAATTCGCTCCGCATGCGGGCGGGACGACGAGGCGACCGTAATCGCGGTAGGCAGGCCACGGGCGACTTCCTTGGCGAAGGTTGGTCCCGAAAGCACGGCGTATTCCCGAGCCCCCAGCACCTGGCCGGCCACCTCGTGCATCAGGCTCGTGGTGCCCGGCTCGAAGCCTTTGGTTGCCCAGCTGAGGGAGGTGGTGGATGGAATCAGCCCCGCCAGGGCTTGGAGCACGCTGCGAAAGGCGTGACTGGGCACCACGACCAGGACCTCCTGCACCCCCGCTACTGCTTGCGAGAGCTCCGTTTCCGGGCGCAAGCTCGATGGTAGACTGATGCCCGGCAGGAAGGCCCTGTTTTCTCTATCGCGCTGCAGAGCTTCGATGTCCGAGGGGAGGTGACCCCACAGCCGGACGTCAAATTGATTCCGGCTGAGGAGCACGGCTAGCGCGGTGCCCCAGGACCCGGCTCCAAGAACGGCTATCGAGGCTGCGGGCGGGTCGCTCACTTTGCTCGGCGGCGGCGACTTATTGCACGGTGTCCGGGGCAGAGGCAGCGCTCGCCGCCTGCTGTTGGTGCTGCTGATACAGGGCGTCGAAGTTGACAGGGCTTAACAGCATCTGGGGAAAGGTCGCCTTACCTACCAAGTCCGACACTACTTCGCGCACGTAGGGAAACAACAGGTTCGGACAGTAGGCGCTCAGCATGTGCCCCATTTCCGCCTCCGCAAAACCCTGGATACCGACAATCGCGGCCTGTTTCACTTCGACCAGGTAGGCGGTTTTCTCGCCGATACTGGTGGTTACCGTGACCGTAAGGACCACCTCGTAAAGATCGTCACTTAGCTTCTGCACCTCGTTGTTGAGACTTACCTTCGCCTCCGGTTTCCATTCCATGCGGAATACGTCCGGGCAATTGGGTGTCTCGAAGGAGACGTCCTTGGTGTAGATCCGCTGCAGAGCGAACTGTCGTTCCGGAGTCTGTTGATTCTCGTTCTGTGCCATAGTGGATTCTCAGCGCGTGTCTTCGCTTCTAGTGTTTACGGGTTGTCGGAAGATTGGCATTCTGCCAGGCAAGGATGCCGCCGCGAAGATTATAGACCTTGTCGAAGCCTTCCCGGCGCAGGTCGCGGCAAACCTGTCCGGATTGTGCCCCCGAGCGGCAGCTAACGATGATCGGGCGTTCCTGGTATTTCTGCAACTGTCCGATCTGCTTCTTGAAACCGTTCAGCGGGACATTCAGCGCGTTGAGTATGTGGCCTTGGGAGAAGTCCGCTACCGGTCGAACGTCGAACACCACCGCGTCTTCGCGATTGATGAGCTCGACGGCCTGTTGCGGCTCGATCTGTTGTTTGCCCCCGCCACTGAGCAGG
>JAHEIA010000431.1 GCA_024639625.1 Chromatiales bacterium | reverse complement strand
GACCAGTTTCACCCCGTTGTACTCCGGGGGGTTATGGCTTCCGGTTACCATGGCTCCACAATCGGTGCCGAGATAGTGAGTCGCAAAATACAGCACCGGTGTCGGCACCAGTCCGAGATCGACAACATCGCGACCGCTTTCCTGTAGACCGCGACCCAGGGCCTGCGCCAACTCGGCGCTCGAGTTGCGGCCGTCACGAGCCAAGATCACGGTCTGCCGTCCCTTTTCGCTCGCCAGGCTGCCAACGGCGCGGCCGATCCAGTACAGGGCTTCCTCGTTCAAGCCCTGCTCGACCTTGCCGCGGATGTCGTAAGCACGAAAGATGTCCGCGGGAAGCGAGGGTATCTGATCTGCCGGGTCCTCGCTCGCCTCCATGCCCTCCGGGTCCGATCGCCAGGAGGCGGATTGCCCATCGCGATCCACCGGAGCCACTTTTGCGTAGTCACTCCCCGCGGGAGCGCTGGCCAGCCGCCCTTTTGCGGCATCGAACAGGGTCGCCATCTCGCTCACCCGGACGACTGCCCCGGAAGACGGGGCCTCGCTCCTAGCGGCGCGCAGCAGGGTCGCCACCTGCCGCACGTCGGAGCGGATGGCAGCACGCTGGCGCTTCCCCTGCAGCAACAACCACAAACCAAGCAGCAACCAGATCGCAAGCACCAGTGCCCAGAATGTGGTTTGGAAATCCAGGGACTGCACTGGCGTCGTCGGCCAATAGGCCACGCGTAAAATACTATCGCCGACCGGGTAGGTACCGAGTGGCGGGCCATCACTTCGATCTGCCGGCCGGTTCTCCGTTAGGGTCAAGGTAGAGCCGCCAGGAATCAACTGCTGCAGCGCAATGCGGCCGGACGTTGGATCGATTTCACCCGCCGCCTGCTCGAAGCGGGCGAAGGGTATCGTCAGATGAAGCAAACCCACCTCGCGCCCATCCCCCGCGCGCAGTAAGGCGGCCAATGCCACATGCGCGGATCCGGTTCCGTACCCATGTATCTCGGCCGGGGGGATCCCTCCGCCTGCGGCAGCTTGGCGCAGCAATTCGAGGGACGCATAGCTGATCTCGGGATCGTCCGCGGGATCGATCGTCGCCAGATCGAGCGGAAAAAGACGTACCGCCTCGCCGCCCGGCAAACGCAGATCCGGCAGCGGCACGGCTCGATCCACAGCAGGAACCGCTGCATACTCGGGAGATTGGGCCACCCAATCCAGTAGTTCGCGATAGCGCCCGACGCGATCCTGCAATCGATCCGCCAAGCCCCGCGCATAGACCTGGGCAAGATGTATCGCGGCTTCCCCGGCAGGGGGCGTGATCCAGCGGTTGCCCAGCGCCGCGACGCCGAACAGGATCAGGGTCACACCCGCATAAGCGATCAGCCAGTAGGAGGCAATGCTTGAACCAGGGCGCTCCTGGTTCGTCGTCGCGCTTTTTGCGCTCTTCTTGGCGACCATTTTGTTAATCTTCATCGGCCATATCCGCTGTTTTGTGCGCCTGACCCCACCTCTGGCTGAACGACCAACACCGAGTCAATGACGCCCAGAATGGCCGAATCCACCTTCCCCCCGCTCACTTCTGCTGAACTCCTCTACGATCTCGAAGCTCCCACGCACCACGGGAAGCAGAACCAGTTGCGCAATCCGCTCCCCCACTTCGACGTGAAAGGGGGTGGTTCCCCGGTTCCAGCAAGACACCAGCAGTTGGCCCTGATAATCCGAGTCGATAAGGCCGGTCAGGTTTCCCAATACGATACCGTGCTTATGGCCCAAGCCGGAGCGCGGCAGAATCACTCCCGCCAGGCTCGGATCCTCAATGTGAATCGCCAGACCAGTCGGGATCAACCGGGTTTCGCCCGCGGCAAGATCGACCGGCGCATCCAACATGGCCCGCAGATCCATGCCCGCTGAGCCGGCGGTGGCATACGCCGGCAGCGGAAACTGGTTACCCAGACGGGGATCCAGGATCTTGAGCTGTATATTTCGCATCATAATGCTCCGCTATCAAAGCTGCGATCTCCCTCGCCAACGATGGCTTATCGCGCAACGACAAGTCTTTCTTGCCGCCTTCCCAGTACAGGGTCACCGCGTTGTCGTCCGCGTCAAAGCCCCCCGGGCCCTTGCCGACGAGATTCGCCGCGATCATATCGAGGCCCTTGCTGCGCCTCTTACCCTCGGCGTTTCGCTCCAGATCATGGGTCTCTGCGGCAAACCCTACCGTGAAAGGGTGATTCGGCAAAGCAGCAACCTCGGCTAGGATGTCTGGGTTGCGCACCAGGGCAAGCTGCCATCGAGAAACGCCCTTCTTGATCTTGTGGCCGGCCAGCTGTTCCGCCCGGTAGTCGCTCACCGCGGCGGCGGCAACGAATAAGCCACAGACCGCCGCTCGGCTCAATACCTGCTCACGCATTTCGAGCGCGGTGTTGACCTCGATGCGTTCGACACCCGCAGGAGGCATCAATGAGGTCGGCCCACTGATCAGGGTAACGGTCGCTCCCAGCTCCCGCACCGCTGCGGCCAGCGCATAGCCCATCTTCCCCGAGCTGCGGTTGCTGATGTAACGTACCGGATCGATCGGCTCTCGGGTCGGCCCAGCGGTAATCAACGCACGGACTCCCGAAAGCGGCCCCTGGCGCCAGAAGCCCGCAATTCTCTCCAGCAATTCGTCCGGCTCCAACATGCGGCCGGGGCCAAACTCACCGCAGGCCTGGTCACCCTCAGCAGGCCCCCAGACATAGCCCCCCCGCAGCGACAGCGTGCGCACATTCTGCTGCGTAGCAGGGTGCCTCCACATTTCGCGATTCATCGCCGGCGCCATTGCGAGCGGTGCGCTGGACGCCAGGCATAGGGTACTGAGGAGGTCATCCGCCAAACCGTGGGCCAGACGCGCTATAAAATCCGCGGTCGCGGGTGCGACCAAAACAACGTCAGCCCAGCGGGCGAGTTCGATATGACCCATCGCCGCTTCCCTCGTGGGGTCCAACAGCTCCGAATGGACTACGTTTCCACTCAGGGTCTGCAGCGTAAGAGGGGCAACAAAGGCCCGGGCTGCGCGGGTCATTACTACCCTGACCTGCGCGCCCGCCCGGTGCAGTTCCCGAACCAGGATTGCGCTCTTATAAGCGGCAATTCCGCCGCTGATTCCGAGGAGAATGCGCCTCCCTTCCAGTCTGTGCATGCTCGATATCCAGGAACAAGACTAGCGCCTAGCTTACCCCGCTTTCCCAGCAAATCAATCGTGGTGCCCAGGGGTTGGAAAATTCCCGTGCTTTCGCCTAACCTACGGGGAAATCTTCGGAGGGACCCGATCCATGGCGATCAGCGACTGGCCCGCACAGGAACGCCCGCGCGAGAAGCTTATGGAAAAAGGCGCCAGCGCCCTGTCCGATG
>JAHEIA010000430.1 GCA_024639625.1 Chromatiales bacterium | reverse complement strand
GGTAGATCGGTGTCGCGCCGTCGGGCATCCGGCCTTGGAACAGATGCACCGGCAGCATGTCCGGCAGGATGCGCAGCGGACCGCCCAGCGGCTGTGCGCCCAGGGTGTCGATCAGGCCAGGGTAGGCGGGCAGCAGCAGCCGGGCGTCGAGACCGATCTCCCGCAGCGCTGCGGGCAGCGCGCCCGCGACGTCTCCCAGACCCCCGGTTTTCACCAGCGGGTGGGCCTCCGGCGTGACGAAGAGGACGCGCAGTGGCTCGCTCATCACGGTGTTTGCCGGGGCACGCAGGGGGCAGTCGCCGCGGATAAGACGCGGTCGACCCGGGTCCAGGGGCTGTGCATTCGGCTGTTCCTACAGGCGTTGCTCGGGTACGGACAAGGATTCCACGCCGCGCCGTCCGCTGCAATGATCTATTCCGGAAACGGGATTGCCGTGGTCGTGGCACCTCCCTGGGCGCGGGTTGCCGGGACCGCCTGCAGCTTGGCCTGGATCTCCGCGGCGGGTCGTGGGCGGCTGATGAAGAAGCCTTGCAGGAAGTCACACCCCCGCTCGCGTAGAAACCCGGATTGGAAGGAGGTCTCGATCCCTTCCGCGGTGATCTGCATGCCCAGGTTTTGTCCCATGGCGATGATCGCGGCGATGATCGCCGGGTTGCCCCCGCCCTCCTGGATGTCGCTGACGAAGCTGCGGTCGATCTTGATGATATCGATGGGGAAGTTCCGCAGATGGCCGAGCGAGGAATAGCCGGTGCCGAAATCATCCAGCGAGATACGTACACCCTGCTGGCGCAGTTGCTTGAAGATCTCCAGGGTGTCTTCGCTGCTCGAAAGAATGCTCGATTCGGTGATCTCCAACTGCAGCAGCTCGGGAGGGAGCCCGCTGTCCCGCAGCGCCGCCTCGACCACCCGGGGCAGGTCGCCTCGGTTGACCTGCACGCTGGACACATTGACCGAGAGCGAGATCGGTCTTCCGGCGATCTGCTGCCAGGCCCGGACCTGGGAACAGGCCCGCCGCAGGACCCATTCCCCAATCTCTAGGATGAGACCGGATTCCTCGGCGATGGGGATCATTTCGTCGGGCGCGATCGCACCGAGATCCGGTTCGCTCCAGCGCAGCAGGGCCTCCACTCCCACCAGCTCCCCGGAGCGAGCGTCGCTGATCGGCTGGTAGGCGAGATCGAGTCCTTCCCGCGCGACCGCATCGCGCAGGCGGCGCTCCAGATCGAGCCGGCGCGTCGCGTTGGCGTCCATCAGGGGCGAGAAATACTGAAAACCATTCTTTCCCTGCCGCTTGGCGTGGTACATGGCGATATCCGCATACTTCAACAGGGAAGCCGCGTCGGATGCATCGGACGGGAACAGGGTGATGCCGATGCTCACGCTGACGTACAGTTTGTGCCCAACAACCTCCAGCGGCTGCGCGAGCTGTTGCAGGATACGCTGTGCGACCACGCCGGCGTCGTAGGACTCCTTCAAGTGGGGGAGCAACACCGTGAACTCGTCGCCGCCGAGTCGGGACACCACCTGTTTCGCGTTGTTGCCGGTAACGCGGCCGACCACGTCCGCCGAGCGCAAGCAGTGATCGAGCAGATCCGCCATGGT
Organism: Chromatiales bacterium; assembly: GCA_024639625.1. Classification (GTDB taxonomy): domain Bacteria; phylum Pseudomonadota; class Gammaproteobacteria; order Chromatiales; family Chromatiaceae; genus JAHEIA01. Next base: position 1,778 of record JAHEIA010000430.1, on the reverse strand, counting down.
GATCAGCAGTTCGTCGCCGACCGAGTGGCCCAGGCTGTCGTTGACTTGTTTGAAATTGTCGAGATCGAGGAACAACAGCCCAAGCAGTTCTCCCCGCCGGCGCGCCCCTGCCAGGGCGGTTGCCAGGTATTCGAGGAACATGGTCCGGTTCGGCAGTCCGGTGAGGGTGTCGTGATACGCCAGGTAGCGGGCTTGCTCGGTGGAGCGGTGCAGGTTGTTGCCCATCTCCTGAAAGGCGCCCGCTAGGGCCTCGACCTCGGGTGCCCCGGATACCTTGACCGGCGCGAGCAGGTTGCCGTGGCCGATTTCCCTGGCGACGTTGCTCAGCCGGGAGATCGGGCCCATCACCAACCGGGTCAGCAGCCAATAGACCCCGGCGGAGGTAAGCAGGATCGCCAGTAGCGTGGCGGACCCCACCAGCCAGCCGATGCGCCGGCTCGGCGCCAGCAGTTCCCCTTGCGGCACGGCGGCAAAGCCGTAGATGTCTCCGTGCAACTGGCGAAAGTAGAACTGCTCATCGCCCTCCGCTGCGCGACCTCGCGCATCGCTGAGCGGCCCCGCTGCGGGATAGATCTCGCCAGTCTTTTCCGGATCCGCGTGGACCAGCACACGGCCGTTGCTGTGGACAAGGAAAAATTGACCCCGGTTCGCGATCTTGATCGAATTCACGTGCTCGAGCAGACGCGTCAGGCGGGCGGTGATCGCCAGATAACCGCGGGTCTTCGGTGATCGCGTCAACGCATCCGTACTGCGGTCAACGAGGTCAAGTCGCTGGACCACGATCAAGGCCGGTTCGTCATTGTCCGGGTTGAATGTGAAGCTGGAGAAGGTGTCCTCTGGGGATTGGCGCGCGGCCTGGAAATAGGCGCTCTGCGCCTCGTCCTCCGTCAGGTTGGGCAAGGGTTCCAGGGTCGAGCGGGCATCTTCGGTGCCGTCCGGGAGCAGGATCCGGATCTCGTAATACTCGGGATAGACCTTCTGGTAGCTCTGCAGCAGGCGCAACAGGGAGGGCTGGACCAGGGTGTAGCGGTCCAACTCGTCCTCGGTCAGCACGTAGCGCTGGAGCACCGGATTCTGCGCCAGAGACAGGGCGTTCGCCTGCATCGCAGCGACCCGGCTCTTGACCAGCAGTTCGGTCTGGTCGAGCGCGCTTTCGATCTGGATAGCCGCGGTCTGCGTGGCATAGGCCCGCACCTGCTGGTAGGCGACCGACCCGATCAGCCCCAGAGGGAGGGCGATCAGGGGGATCAGGGCGAGCAGGATCTGGTTGCGCAGTTTCACCGCGGGGCGGCCGGATTATTGCGCGATGCGGCTGTAGATCTCGTTCCTTCGACGGATCGCGCGCGGTGGCAGCGGGGTGTAGGGCTCTAGATTGCGCAGCACCTGCGGCGGCGGGTAGATCCGTGGATCGTTCCGATGTTCCTCCGGCAGCAGCTTCTCCGCTTCCAGGTTCGGTGACGGGTAGTAAAGGAACTGCGCGAGCCGAGCCGCCTGCTGCGGCCGGTTGAGGAAATCGATGAACTTGTGGGCGAGTTCCTTGTGCGGCGACGTCGCCAGGATCACCAGATAGTCGACCCAAAGGCTGCTACCCTCGTCGGGCACCACGTAGCGCAGGGCCTCGTGGTGCTCGGCGAGCATCAGGGCGTCGCCGTTGTAGCTCATGGCGGCGGCGACGTCGCCGCTCACCAGCGAGGACTCCTCGGAGAGTGCCACGTAGTAGTAGGCCTTGACGGCCGGTTTCTGGGCCTCCAGCAGGGCCCCGGCAGCGTCCAGCTCCT